>DASPZH010000295.1:0-1838 GCA_035636335.1 Streptosporangiaceae bacterium | reverse complement strand
GCGGGGGAGCAGCTGCTCGATGTGGCCTTCCGGCATCCGATCAAGCTCATCGCGAGCGCGCTCGGCACCCCGCCCGGATACATGATCGACAGGGCGAGGGAGGCCGGGGTCCCCATCGCTGCGCTCGTAGGTGCCAGAGAGCACGCGATCAAGCAGGTCAACGCCGGCGTGGACATCCTGGTCGCGGCCGGGACCGAGGCTGGCGGGCACTGCGGCGAGGTCACCACCATGGTCCTGGTCCCTGAGGTGATCGAGGCGATCAAGCCGATCCGCGAGGTGCCCGTGCTGGCGGCCGGCGGGATCGTGACGGGCCGTCAGATCGCGGCCGCGATCGCGCTCGGCGCCGCCGGCGCGTGGACAGGTTCGGTCTGGCTCACGACCGACGAAGCGGAGACCGCGCCGTACACCAAGCAGAAGATGATCGCCGCGACCGCCAGGGACACGATCAGGTCCCGCAGCCGGACCGGCAAGCCGTCCAGGCAGCTCAGGTCCGACTGGACGGCGGCCTGGGAGGGCGACAAGTCCCCGGGCGCGCTGCCGATGCCGCTCCAGTCGCTGCTGAGCGAGCCGGTCTTGCGCCGCATCGATGTCCTGGCCGAGCAGGGCAACAAGGGCGCGCAGGAACTCGCCACGTACTGGGTAGGTCAGGGCGTCGGGCTGATGAACAGGGCCACAACGGTGCGCGACGTGATCTACGAGATGGCGCAGGACTTCGCCGAAGCCGCGGAGCGGCTAAACCAGGCTATGTCCGACTGACTAAACTCGCGGCATGCCAATCACAGGTCAGTACGAGCCGAGCCCGCGTCGCTGGGTCCGCGACCAGGTCGAGCTTTTCGAGGGGTCGGGCGGCACCCAGGGCACGACGCTGCTCGACACCGACATGCCGGTCGTGATCGTGACGAACGTCGGCGCCAGGACCGGCAAGGTGCGCAAGACCCCGCTGATGCGGGTCGAGCACGACGGCCGGTACGCCGCGGTCGCGTCGATGGGCGGCGCGCCGACGCACCCGGTCTGGTACTACAACCTGCGCGCGAACCCCAGGGTAGAAGTGCAGGACGGGCCGAAGCGAGCGGAGATGATCGCGCGCGAGGTCACCGGCGCCGAGCGAGCGCGGTGGTGGGAACGCGCCGTCGCCGCCTACCCGCCGTACGCCGAGTACCAGACCAGGACCATCCGCCAGATCCCGGTCTTCGTGCTCGAACCCGCCGAAGCCTGATTTCGCCCGAGAGCCGGTTCGTACGTGCGGGCTTCGACGCTTTGCGCTCAGGGAAGGCTGCCATGCTGACCATCTGTTCCGCCTCACCGCGGCTGCGAGCGGTCGCCGTCATGCTCCTCGCCTGCTCGGCGTGGATCGTGACCGGCTGCGGATCGGGAACGCCCGCGCCGACCACCACGGTGACCGTGACGCCGTCGCCGACCTCGGGCAGTTCGTCCGCGTCCGGCTCGCCAACCACGCCGCCTGCCGGAGCGGGCGTACCTGTGTGCTCGACATCGGCGCTTCGCGTGAGCGCCGGGACACAGCAAGGCGCGGCCGGCACCGTGTTCTACGACGTCGACTTCACCAACGTGTCGGGGTCGACCTGCTTCCTGCGCGGCTACCCGGGCGTCTCGCTGGTCAGCGCGGGATCCGGCACGGGCAGCCAGATCGGCGCCGACGCCAAGCGGGACCCGGCGGTTGCGGCGGCCACGATCCTGGTGACCGCCGGGCAGACCGCGCACGCCGTGCTGGCCATCGTCGAGGCGGACAACTTCCCCGCGTCGCGCTGCAATCCGGTCACCGCGCACTGGCTCAAGGTGTTCCCGCCCGACCAGACCGCGGCCGCGTACGTCAGTTTCAC
>DASPZH010000294.1:0-4656 GCA_035636335.1 Streptosporangiaceae bacterium | reverse complement strand
ATGGTGGGCATTGTCACCGGCGTGGACACGGTTCTCACCAGGCTCGTGTTCGCCGTCTTCAGCAAGTGACGGCGCGGGAGCTATGTAGTATCCGTGCGCTAAGCGTGGCAGCATGATCACCGGGGGTTAGGTTCTCCGGATTCGCAGATGCGGGCGGCGTTCGGTCAGCAGTGACGTTGGGCCAGCAGCGCGGCGCCGGCGGGTTGCGCGCGAGCACGAGGCGCGCAGAAGAGCAGAGAAAGAGCCAAGAGAGAAAGAGCTATCGTGTCCGACTCCGAACAGATCGGTGCGCCGATGGCCGGGCCGTCCGATGACGACCAGGCCGACGTGCTCAGCGAGTCAGCCGTCGCCGACGGCGCGGCCGATGACGTCGGCGTGGCCCAGGAGGCCGCCGCCGGAGCGACGGAGGAGGCCGAGGAAGCCGATCCTGTCGCGGCGTTCGAGGCCGAGCTCCGGCGGCTGCCCGGCGAGTGGTACGTCGTGCACTCCTACGCGGGATACGAGAACCGGGTCAGGGCGAACCTGGAGAGCCGCACCCAGTCGCTGAACATGGAGGACTACATCTTCCAGATCGAGGTCCCCACGCACGAGGTGATCGAGGTCAAGGGCGGCAAGCGGCAGCAGGTGCAGGAGAAGGTGCTGCCCGGCTACATCCTGGTGCGGATGGACCTGACCGACGAGTCGTGGGCGGCGGTGCGGAACACCCCGGGCGTGACCGGCTTCGTAGGGCTGTCGAGCCGGCCGTCGCCGTTGTCCCTGGACGAGGTCATGTCGCTGCTCGCGCCGGTGCCCGAGGAGAAGGCGGCCAAGAAGGCCGAGACCTTGCGGGCGGCGGCGGTGGACTTCGAGGTGAACCAGTCGGTTACCGTGATGGACGGGCCGTTCGCCACGCTCCCCGCCACGGTGAGCGAGATCAACCCGGACACCCAGAAGCTCAAGGTGCTCGTGTCGATCTTCGGTCGCGAGACGCCGGTCGAGCTCTCCTTCGACCAGGTCAGCAAGATCTGAGTACGGCAAGCAGGATCTGAGCACGGCAAGCAAGATAACGATAAGGACTCCAGGCAGATGGCTCCGAGGAAGAAGAAGATCGCCACGGTCGTGAAGGTGCAGCTCAACGCGGGCGCGGCCACCCCCGCTCCGCCGGTCGGCACGGCCCTTGGCCCGCACGGCGTCAACATCATGGACTTCGTCAGGCAGTACAACGCGGCGACCGAGTCGCAGCGCGGCAACATCATCCCGGTCGAGATCACGATCTACGAAGACCGGACCTTCTCGTTCATCACGAAGACCCCGCCGGCCGCCGAGCTGATCAAGAAGGCCGCCGGGGTGCAGAAGGGCAGCGCGGAGCCGCACAAGACCAAGGTCGGCAAGATGTCGAAGGCGCAGGTCAGGGAAATCGCCCAGACTAAGATGCCGGACCTGAACGCGACCAGCATCGAGGCGGCCGAGCAGATCATCGCCGGAACGGCCAGGTCGATGGGGATCACCGTCGAGGGCTGATCGCACGAATGCAGCACGCCGGGATCCGACGCCGGGCCAGATCCTGAGCCGCAACCGGACCCGGCGAGTGGCAGGGCCAGGCGCTGGCCCGCTGACCACGACCTCTCTACTCACTCAACGGGAGACAGACAATGAAGCGCAGCAAGGCCTACCGCAAGGCCGATGAGCTGGTCGACGCGGCGACGGTGTACGCGCCCGCGCAGGCGATCGACCTGGCCAGGAAGACATCGACGACCAAGTTCGACTCGACCGTCGAGGTGGCGATCAGGCTCGGCGTCGACCCGCGCAAGGCCGACCAGATGGTGCGCGGCACCGTGAACCTGCCGCACGGAACCGGCAAGACCGCCCGCGTGCTGGTCTTCGCCGCAGGCGGTCGCGCCGAGGAGGCGCGCGCGGCCGGCGCCGACATCGTCGGCTCCGACGAGCTGATCGAGCGGGTGCAGGGCGGCTTCCTCGACTTCGACGCGGTCGTGGCCACGCCCGACCTGATGGGCAAGGTCGGGCGGCTCGGCCGGGTGCTCGGCCCGCGCGGGTTGATGCCCAACCCCAAGACCGGCACGGTGACCGCGGACGTCGCCAAGGCCGTCACCGACATCAAGGGCGGCAAGATCGAGTTCCGGGTCGACCGGCATGGCAGCCTGCACTTCATCATCGGCAAGGCGTCGTTCGACGACCGCGCGCTGGTCGAGAACTACGCGGCCGCGATCGACGAGGTGGTCAGGCTCAAGCCGGCCGCCGCCAAGGGCAGGTACCTGAGGAAGATCACCTTCTCCACCACCATGGGGCCAGGCGTCCCGGTCGACCCGTCGATGACCAGGAACCTGACCGAGTCCGAGGAGGCCGCGGCCGGCTGAGGAGACCCGAGCTAGGGGAGCCACCGTTCGGGCTGCCACGTTCGGGCTGCCATGTTCGGGCTGAAGTATCGGCGCCAGGCCTGCGGCTTGGCGCCGATTTCCCTGGTGGCGGCGTCCCGCTGGGCGCGGCCCGCCTGGTGGTCCGGCGGAAGGCGATTTGGCGGAGGGCGATTTGGCGGCGAGCGCGGGGGCGCGTACGCTTGGGCACGCCAAAGACCGTCGGTTGCCGCCGTGCCGTTTGCGCACGCGGCCGAAGGCCCGGACATCCGGGCGGCCCGCGCAGGTGAGCTGAGCTGTACCGCACATCAGGCGATCGAGTCGCCTGACGCGGTCCCGCCCCGGTGCGCCTGCGCCCGGGGCGTTCGTGTTTTCCGGGCCCTCCGCCGGTCGTGATGATGTCGTTCGGAGCGGCCCGTTACCGGGCTGACTCCCCGAGGCAGGAGGGATGCCCATGGCGAGGGCGGTAAAGGAGGCGACGGTCGCCGAGCTGACCGAGCGATTCCAGAACTCATCCGGCGCTGTGCTCACCGAGTACCGCGGGCTGACGGTGGCCCAGGTCAGGGAACTCCGCCAGGCACTCGGCGAGGATGCCACGTTCTCGGTGGTGAAGAACACCCTCACCAAGATCGCGGCCAAGGACGCCGGGATGGCCGAAGACTTCTCGGAACTGCTCGTCGGTCCGTCGGCGATCGCGTTCGTCGGCGGCGACGTGGTTCAGGCGGCGAAGGGACTGCGTGACTTCTCCAGGGCCAACCCGCTGCTGGTGATCAAGGGCGGAGTGCTCGAGGGCAAGACCCTGACGCCCGCCGAGATCTCCAAGCTCGCGGATCTCGAGCCGCGCGACGTGCTGCTGGCCATGCTGGCCGGCGCCATGAAGGCCACGATGGCGGGAGCGGCGGCGACGTTTGCGGCGCTTCCGGTCCAGATGGCCAGGCTGATGGCGGCACTTGAGGAGAAGAAGGCGGCCGAAGGGCCGGCCGACGGCGCGGCCGGTGCGGCCGGGCCGGGCGTGGCGGTCGAGGCCGACGCCGAGACCGACGCGCCCGCCGACACGGAGACGGGCGCCGGAGCCTAGTAAGGCCGGCGGCTCGCCCGACGAGCAGCAGGCAGTGACCAGACGTGCATCGGCCGAGGAGGCCGACAGCGAGAAGAGAGCTAGACGGAGGAAGCACCAAGATGGCGAAGATCAGCACAGGCGACCTGCTTGACGCGTTCAAGGAGATGACGCTCATCGAGCTGTCGGAGTTCGTGAAGCAGTTCGAGGAGACCTTTGACGTCAAGGCCGCCGCTCCGGTTGCGATGGCAGCTACCGGTGCGGTCGGCGGTGGCGAGGCCGCCGCCGAGGCGGAGGAGCAGGACGAGTTCGATGTCATCCTCGAGGCTGCGGGCGACAAGAAGATCCAGGTGATCAAGGAGATCCGGCCGCTGACCGGCCTTGGCCTGAAGGAGGCCAAGGACCTCGTCGACGGCGCGCCGCAGCGGATCCTGGAGAAGGTCAACAAGGAGGCCGCCGAGAAGGCGAAGTCCGTGCTTGAGGGTGTCGGCGCGAGAGTCACCGTCAAGTAAGCGTTCACAGCGCATCGAAGCTCAGCGGGTGCCGGACGGGTAGTTCCGTCCGGCACCCGCAGACGTGTGTGCGTCACGTGCCGTTACGAGGAGAGGCGGGAACGTCGGCCCGCGGACGGCCGGTTCGCGCCGGGCCGCGCGACCAACGCGTCGCGCTCAGCCGGCGCCGCCGAGCCGCCAGCGCTGGCCGGCGCGCCGCCGGCCAGCGCTAACGAGCCGCCAGCCAACCCGAACAAGTTTCACTTCCCAGTCCTGGGCAGGCCCAAACACGCAGGCCAGTGTGATTTTCGTCACGTCGCCTAACGTGACGACACATGGGCTTTCCCTCTTGACGTTTGGCCGCTGAGGAGCGATGCTGCCATCAGCCGTGAATATTAAAGTGCAGGTAGCTTGACCAGCAGTGGGTCTGTGGACTAGACTGCCAATTTGCGCTGCACCTACATGTCCTTCGGCACATCCTAACCCACAGTTTCGCTTCACACGGGGGCGAAGCCGCAGGGCGTTTTGCGTGCGCGCGGTGACCGTTCAGCCACGAGCTCGGAAGGACCCCTGTTGGCAGCCTCGCGCAGCGCCTCAGCTATCGCTCCTGGTCCATATCGCATTTCCTTCGCCCGCATCACGGAACCGCTTGAGGTTCCGAGTCTTCTCGCCCTGCAGACCGACTCGTTCGACTGGCTGCTGGGCAACGAGAAGTGGCGGGACAGGATAGAGGTCGAGCACAACCTCGGCCGCAAGG
>DASPZH010000293.1:0-1835 GCA_035636335.1 Streptosporangiaceae bacterium | reverse complement strand
CCTGGCAGGCGCTGGTCTGGTAGGCGGTCGGGCAGATGCCGCAGATCCGCGCGGTGAGGTCGGGCGGCTCGGTGTAGGACCGGCCGCGCAGGAATGCCTCGAAGAACCGCGGCGGCTCGTAGATGTCCAGCCGCACCTCCTCGACCAGGCCGCCGGCCACCCTTACGTACATCGACCCTTCGCCCTCGACCCGCGCCAGGCCGGTCGTCACCAGCGTGCGGTCACCGCGATGCTTCATGGTCCGAGTCTCCCAGACGGCGGGTTCCGCGCCGGGTGTTGCCTTATCGTCTGCTCATGCTGACGCCGTCGCAGCGCCGCGCGCTGGCCGAGATCAACGCCGACCTCGCCCGGCTCATCCGCTACGACGACGAGTCGCTGGTGCACGAGGTGTGGATCAGGCAACGGTACGACTGCGGCTGCTACCCGACGTACGGGCCCGCCAGGTCGGCGACCGTGCGCACGGCCTGGCACGAGGCGGGCCACGCCGTCGCCGCGCTCGCCGCTGGCGCGCGGTTCAGTTCGGCCAGCATCTGGCACGGAAGGGACTCCGAGGGACGGGTGCATCGCATAAGGGGAGCAACGGACACCTCGTTCGTGATCGATGCCGCGGGCCAGATCGCCGAGCGGCTGATGGCCCGGACCATGCTTTCCGGCGATGACGAGCTCCGGCGCTGGTTGCGCACGTGGCGCGCGGACGGCGGGGACGCGCGCCGGTTCCGCCGCGCGCTCGGCGGGCGGTTCGCCGGTGACGAGATCGGCGCTTGGCGGTACAGCGAGGCCGTGCTGGTCCCGTTGCGGCCGAAAATACGGCACCTCGCCCGCGCCATGCTCGTCTATCCGCGGCATCTGCCCTACGCGGTGGTCGAGGCCCTCGTCGGCGGCGATCTCGGGTCGCCGGCAGTCATCGGGGATCATGAAATCCCCGGCCGCGGAGACGGCGCGCGGGGTAAGTAAGCTGATCGCCGCGCGGTCGCGGGCGAGCCGCTCCCGCCGCCGATCTGGCTGGAGAGGACGACGCGATGCGTACTGTGCGAGCCGGGACTGTCGGTGCCTGAACCTAGCCTGACGGTAAAGGGGCCGACCGGCCCGGCCGCTCACCGTGAGGCTGGCAACCATCACAGGACCGCGCCTGCCGCAAGGAACGAGGCTGCTGATCGCGGGCGACGCCGTGTCGGCCATCGGCACGGGTCTGGTGCTGCCGCTGACTCTCATCTACCTGCACCAGGTCAGGGACATCGCCCTGCCGGCCGTCGGCTTGCTGCTCACGGCCTCCGGCGTGGTCGGCCTGATCGCGACACCGCTCACGGGGGTCGCGCTCGACAGGTTCGGCGCACGGCGGGTTCTGGCGAGCATGCTGGCCGGGCAGGCGCTGGCCGAAGCCGGACTCGCCTGGGCCCATAGCGTCCCGACCGCGGTTGCCCCGGTCCTGGCGCTCGGCGCGTCGTTTGGGCCGTCGTTTCCCGCGTTCCAGACCATGCTGGCCAGAGTCAATCCCGATCCTGACGTGCAGCAGCGGGCGTTCGCGGTGAGCTTTACCGCCTTGAACGCCGGCATCGGGGCCGGCGGCGCCATCGGAGCGGCCGTCGCCGACGTACAGCACCCGGCCTCCTTCCAGGCGCTCTTCCTGGCCAACGCGCTCTCGTGCGTGATCTTCGCGATGCCCGTCTGCGCGCTGCCCGACGCGCGGGCCGCCACCGTGGCCGGCGAGCCGAAGGCCAGCTACCGGCAGGTGGTCGCGGACCGCGGGCTGCGGACCGTGCTGCTCGCCATGCTCGTCCTGGCGTTCACCGGCTACGCGGCCCTCGACTCCGGGCTGCCTGCCTACGCCACCGTCG
>DASPZH010000292.1:0-11377 GCA_035636335.1 Streptosporangiaceae bacterium | reverse complement strand
GATGACCGCGTCGGTCTCGGCCTTGATGGCCTTGAGGTACTGCATGAAGACCGCGGGGTCGGCCGTCGGGCTGCCGTCCTTCGGGTCGCGGGCGTGCAGGTGGATCACGGACGCGCCCGCCTGCACCGCGGCTACCGACTGGGCGACCACGTCCTCGACGGTGTAGGGCAGGTACGGCGACATGGTCGGCGTGTGACCCGACCCTGTGACCGCACAGGTGATGATGACCTTCCTTGGCTGAGCCACGGGAACCTCCGGACTGCCGAGCACTGATTAGCCAGTGCAGCTTAGCCAGCGCAGCGCGCATTATGAGCTTGGGCCGCACCACGTGCAACGCTGTCGGAGGTTCTTTGGTCTTGTCAAGACCCGCCGGCGGTCAGTTACGCAGGGCCGCCTCGACCGACGCCGCCGCGTCGATGGCCACCGAGCCGAGGACGTCGAGCCGCGACCGCGGCACCCGGTCGGCCGGCCCCCAGATGCTGAACACGGCGAGCGGGCGCTCCTCGCCGGCCCGCAGCACCGGCGCCGAGACGCCGCACAGCGCGGGCTCCAGTTCTCCCGCCGACACCGCGTAGCCGCGCTCTCGGATCCGGACCAGCTCGCCGAACAGCCGGGCGAAGTCGGTGACGGTCGCGTCGGTGAAGCCCTCGAGCACCGGGCCGAGCACGCCGCGGGCCTCGGCCTCGGGCAGCCAGGCCAGCCACGCCTTGCCGGTCGACGTCGCGTGCAGCGGGACCGGCCGGGCCAGCCAGTTGACGGTCAGGACCGACTGCGGCGCCACCTCGTCGACGTACACCAGGCCGGAGCGCTGCGCCAGGGCCAGGTCGGCTGCCTCTCCGGTCTGCGCGCAGACCCGCTCGAGCACGTGATGGGCCCGCCGCACCAGCCCGTCCACGCCGGACGCCGCGGCCAGCCTGGCGACCGTGTAGCCGATCTGGTACCGGCTCGTGACCGGGTCCCGTTCCACGACCCCGCTGGCCTCGAGCGTGGCGAGCAGGCGCCACGCGGTCGCCCGGTTGATGCCGCACGCCTGCGCGAGCTCGGCCGCGGTCTGCCCTCGCGGCGACGCGATCGCGATGGCGTCGAGGAGCGCGACCGCCCGCTGCACCGACTGCACCCGCCCGCGCGGGGTGGCGTTGCCCCGCTCGATCTCTGGTGCGCTCACATCACGTCCTGTCCGGTTGACGGCGATTGCCGCGCTTGCCTATCGTCGCATAATACGAATCCTCGTCGCAGCGACCGACTGCTGCGACGGCGTGCGCGGGGGGAGCCTGGCCATGATCGACGCGCCGCTCGCGCTGCACCGGGCCGCGGTCCCCGCGGAGTGGCTCGACTACAACGGCCACATGAGCGAGTGGTGCTACCTGCTGCTGGTGGGCGACGCCGCCGACGCCTTCTTCAGGTACGTCGGCATCGACGAGGCCTACCGCGAGGGCGGCCGCTCGCTGTACACCGCCGAGACCCATCTGCGTCATCTGCGCGAGGCGGCGGCCGGCGACCGGCTCGCGGTCCCGCTGCACGTGCTCGACGTCGGGCCGAAGAGCCTGCACCTGTTCCACACCGTGCGCGACGAGGTCACCGGCGCGCAGGTGGCGACCGCCGAGCAGCTTCTCGTGCACGTCGACATGGCCAGCGGCCGGGTCGTCCCGATGCCGGACGACCTGCGCGGCAGGCTCGAGGCGATCAGGCAGGCGCACGCCGCGCTGCCCGTCCCGCCGGCGGTCGGGCAGGTCATGGGCATCCGCCGGGCCCGCTAGACGCCAAAGCTGCGGAGGGAAGGCCATGGATTTCGGGCTCAACGACGAACACCGCGCGATCGTGAGCACGGTGCGCGACTTCGTCCGCCGCGAGCTGGTCCCGCACGAGGACCTGGTCGAGCGCCTGGACGAGGTACCGCCCGAGCTGGCCGCGCAGCTCAGGGGCAAGGCCATCGCGGCCGGCCTGTACGCCGCGAACTTCCCTGCCGAGCTGGGCGGCGGCGGCCTGGACGAGCTGTCGGTCACGCTGGTCGAGGCCGAGCTCGGCTGGACGTCCTACGCGCTGCACGCGCTGGTCGCCAGGCCGAGCAACATCCTGCGGGCCTGCCAGGGCGACCAGGTGCAGAGCTACCTGCTGCCCGCGGTCCGCGGCGAGCGGGTCGACTGCCTGGCCATGACCGAGCCGGGCGCCGGCTCTGACGTCCGCTCGATGACGACCAGGGCCAGCCGAGACGGCGGCGACTGGGTGCTCAACGGCGCCAAGCACTTCATCAGCTACGCCGACGTCGCCGACTTCGTGATCGTGTTCGCTGTCACCGGCACCGAGCGCACCGCCCGCGGCGAGCGGTCGGCGATCTCGGCCTTCCTGGTCGACCACGACAACCCCGGGCTCACGGTCGGCCGCGGCGCGTCATCGGTCTCGCACCGCGGCTACCACCACTGCGAGCTCTCGTTCAGCGACTGCCGGGTACCCGGCTCGGCGCTGCTCGGCGCCGAGGGGCACGGGTTCGAGCTGCTCTCGCAGTGGCTCGGCGCGAGCAGGCTCACGGTCGCCGCGACCAGCGTCGGCCGGGCCAGGCGGGTGCTCGACCTGAGCGAAGGCTGGGCCGCCACCCGCGAGCAGTTCGGCCGGCCCATCGGGCGGTTCCAGGGCGTCGCGTTCGCACTCGCCGACATGGCCACCGCCCTGGAGGCCGCCGAGCTGCTGACGCTCCGCGCCGCCTGGCGGCTCACCCACGCCGCGATGAGCGACGCCGACGCCGCCATGGCCAAGCTGTTCGCCTCGGAGATGCTCGGGAAGGTCACCGACCAGGCGGTGCAGATCTTCGGCGGCGCCGGGCTGATGAGCGACCTCCCGATCGAGCGGTTCTGGCGCGACGCGCGGGTCGAGCGGATCTGGGACGGGACCAGCGAGATCCAGCGCCACATCATCTCGCGCTCCATGCTGCGCGAGCGGGGCGCCTGACGTGGCCGCGGACCAGAAGGCGCCGGTCAGGGCCGAGGCAGCGGGCGGCGTGCTCACGATCACGCTCGACCGGCCGCGCGCGAACGCCGTCGACGTCGCCACCAGCCACGCGCTGTACGAGGCGTTCACTCGCCTGGAAAGCGACCCGGGCCTGCGCGTCGGGATCCTCACCGCGGCCGGCGGCCGGTTCTTCTGCGCCGGATGGGACCTCAAGGCCGCCGCCGCCGGCGAGGCGGTCGACGCCGACCACGGCCCGGGCGGGTTCGCCGGGCTCACCGAGCTGCACGACCGCGCCAAGCCCGTGATCGCCGCGGTCAACGGCCTGGCCGCCGGCGGCGGCTTCGAGCTGGTGCTCGCGGCCGACCTGGTGGTGGCCGCCGACCACGCCGAGTTCAGCCTGCCGGAGGCGACGCTCGGCCTCATCCCCGACGCGGGCGGCGTGCTGCGGCTGCCGCGGACGCTGCCGCGGCCGCTGGCCCTGGAACTGCTGCTGACCGGGCGCGCGCTGTCCGCGCCTGAGGCGCTCGGCCACGGCCTGGTCAACCAGGTCGTGCCCGGCGAGCAGGTGCTGCCGGCCGCCCGGGCGCTGGCCGACAGGGTCGCGGCGTCGGCACCGCTCGCGGTGGCCGCGATACTCGAGGTGCTCGAGGCGACCGAGGCCCAGTCGGTCCGCGCCGGCTACGCCACCCTGGCCTCGGGCCGGCTGCCCAGGTACGCCGCGATGCTCGGCTCGCAGGACGCGGCCGAAGGGCCCGCCGCGTTCGCAGAAAAGCGGCCACCGGCCTGGAAGGGCCGGTGAACACCGCCGCGCGCCGACGCCGAGTCCGCGCCGGTAATGACCAATATGCCCCTCTCGTCACTTGCGCCGGGTAACAACACGGATTCAACCTACCTGGAACAGGTTGACAGCGGATGAACTGCCACGCTACTACGGGTCCCACTGCGTACTCCGCGGCCTCGCTTGCGGGCTGCGCCGTACGGCTACGCCCGTGAAGGAGCCGATCCAGCACGTCACGGCATTTTTTCCCGGCCCGTGCCCGCATTCCCGGGCCCGGCGTCGGCCCCGCCAGCAGAAAGGTTCTGACATGGCAGATATCTCACGACGGCAGCTCGTTGCCGGCGCCGCGGGCCTGGCGGCGGCCGGAGGCCTGGCCGCCGCCTGCGGCGGCGGATCGTCGCCGGGGCCCGGCGGCGCGAGCGGCGGCGCCCCCAAACGCGGCGGGAACTTCCGGCTCGGAGTCACCGGCGGCGGGTCCAAGGACATGATGGACGGGCAGAACATCATCACCAAGGCCGACCAGGCCCGGCTGGTCAGCGCCTTCGAGACGCTGCTCCTGTTCGACGACAACTACCAGCTCACCACCAACGGACTGGCGCAGAGCTACACCGCGGACACCCCGACGCAGTACACGATCAGGCTGCGCAAGGGCATCGAGTTCCAGAACGGCAAGACGCTGACGGCCGACGACGTCATCTACTCGCTCCGGCGGATCGCGACGAAGGCCAACGGCCTGACCGGCTATGCCGCCACCGCGACGATGGACGTGGCCGGCATCAAGAAGCTCGACAAGTACACGGTGCGGCTCCCGCTGAAGTCCCCGGACTCGACGGTCCCGCAGACCCTGGCCAGCTACACGTTCGGCATCGTGCCGGACGGGTACCAGGCCTACCCGGCCCCGCAGATCGGCACCGGCGCGTACAAGCTCAAGTCGTTCACGCGCGGCCAGCAGAGCGTCAGCGAACGTAACCCGAACTACTGGCGCAGCGGCGAGCCGTACTTCGACACGATCACGATCATTGACTTCAACGACTCCACCGCCCAGGTGAACGGGCTGCTCGGCGGGCAGATCGACGCGATGACGGACCTGCCTGCCTCACAGGTGAAGGTGCTTGAGTCACGCCAGATGCACGCGCTGGTCTCCCATACGGGCGGCTGGCTCCCGATCTGCATGGCGATCGACATGCCGCCCTTCGACGACGTCAGGGTCCGGCAGGCGATGCGGCTGCTCGTGGACCGGCCCACGATGATCGAGCAGGTCCTGTCCGGTTACGGTTCCCTCGGCAATGACCTGTACGCGCCGTTCGACCCCGGATACGACGACAGCCTGCCGCAGCGGCACCAGGACATATCCGGGGCCAAGTCGCTGCTCAAGGCGGCCGGACAGCAGAACCTCAGCTTCGACCTGCACACCACCAACGGGGCGGCGGGCATGGTCGACGTCGCGACCGTATTCAAGAGCCAGGCCGACGCGGCCGGGATCAAGATCAACATCCGCAACGACCCCAACTACTACGGCAACCAGTACCTCAAGCTGGCCTTCTCGGTCGACTTCTGGGGAACGCGCAGCTACCTCAACCAGGTGCAGCAGGGGTCACTGCCGACCTCTCCCTACAACGAAACGCACTGGCCGCCCAAGTCCGGAACCGGGGCGAACTTCATCGCGCTGTACAACCAGGCGCTGGCCGCGACGGACGCGTCCAAGCGGACCGAGATCGAGCATGAGATGCAGAAGCTCGAGTACGACATCGGCGGGTACATCATCCCGTTCTTCGGTGACCTGATCGACGGCTACTCGGACCGGGTCAAGGGGCTGCGGCCGAGTAAGGGCACGCTGAACCTGGACTACTTCGGCCACGGGTTCCGCACGATCTGGTTCGGCTAGGCCGGCTCGGCCGTGAACAGGCTCCGATCGGGCGGCGTCCCGGGCTTCGTGGTCCGCCGCGTGCTGCTCGGACTCCTCGTCCTCGTGATGGTCTCGCTCGTGGTGTTCGCGGCGACCCAGGCGCTGCCCGGTGACCCGGCCCGCGCCATCCTCGGCAGGTCGGCGACCCCGCAGAGCCTGGCGGCGCTGCGGGCTCGCCTCCACCTCGACCGGCCGGTCATCGAGCAGTACCTGACCTGGGTCTCCGGGCTGCTGCACGGCAACCTCGGGATATCGCTGGCGGCACAGGAACCGGTGAGCACCCTGCTCGCGCCGAAGCTGGTCAACTCGGCCGTGCTGGTCGCGGTCTCCGCGGTGGTCTCGATCCCGCTGTCGGTCGCGATCGGCTCGTGGGCGGCGCTCAAGCGCGAGAAGGTCTTTGACACGCTGAGCTCGAACCTGCTGCTGGTGCTGGCGGCGCTGCCGGAGTTCGTGGTCGCGGTCGTCCTGGTCATCCTGCTCGCCACCACGGTCTTTCCCAACGTCCTGCCGTCTATCAGCATTATCCCGCCCGGGTCGCGGCCGTGGGACAACCCCAAGGTGCTGGTCCTGCCGGCGCTCACGCTGGTGATCGCCGTCGCGCCCTACGTGGCCAGGATCATGCGCGCCTCGATGGTCGAGGTGCTCGAGAGCGACTACGTGGAGATGGCCAGGCTCAAGGGCCTGCCGGAGCGGACGGTGCTGGTCAGGCACGCGCTGCCGAACGCGCTCGGGCCGGTCTTCCAGGTGATCGCGCTGAACCTCGCGTACCTGGCCGGCGGCATCGTCGTGGTGGAGTACGTGTTCGCCTACACCGGCATCGGCAGCGCGCTGCAGGACTCGGTCGTCAACCACGACCTTCCCGTCGTGCAGGCGCTCGCCATGCTGATCGCCGCGGTGTACGTGGCGCTCAACCTGCTCGCCGACGTGGCCACGATCGTGGTCACGCCGAGGCTGAGGACCAGGCTGTGATCCCGGGCACCGGCATCGTCGCCAGCCCGGCGCTGGACACAGCCCCGGCTCCGGTCCGCGCGTCGTCGCTGCTGCGACGCTCGGTGCGGCTCTGGCGGACGCGGATCGGGTTGATCCTGGTCGGCGCGCTGGTCCTGCTGGCGATCGTCGGGCCGTTCGTCGCCCCTTACGGCCCGAGCGCCCCGGTCCCAGGCCAGGCGCCCAACTCGCTTCCGAGCGGAGCCGCCGTGCTCGGGACGGACTACCTCGGCCAGGACGTGCTGAGCAGGCTCTTGTACGGCGGCCGGAGCATCCTGGCGACGGCCCTCATCGCGACCGCCGCCGGGCTGATCGTCGGCGTGGTGATCGGGCTGGTAGCGGCCTACGCACGGAACGCCCTCGACGACGTCCTCATGCGCATCATGGACGTGATCCTGGCGTTCCCGCAGATCATGCTCGCGCTGGTGGCCGTCGCCGTGATCGGGGCGCACGCCTGGGTGATTGTGGTCGCGATCGCGCTCACGACCGTGCCGCGGATCGCGAGGGTGGCCCGCGGTGCCGCGCTGCCCGTCGTCGAGCGTGACTTCATCGCCTGCGCCGAGGCGATGGGGGTGCCGAGGTGGCGGATCCTGTTCGTCGACCTGCTGCCGAACACGCTCGGGCCGCTCATGGTGGAGGCCAGCCTCCGGATGACCTACTCGATCGGGGTCATCGCCGCGCTGGCCTTGCTCGGGCTGTCGACCGACCCCAACGGGGCGAACTGGGGCACGATGATCCAGGAGAACAGGATCGTGCTGGCGGTGCAGCCGTGGGGGGCGGTCGCGCCGATCATCGCGATCGCGCTGCTGACGATGGGAACCGGCCTGATCGGGGACGGCATCGCCAGGACCGCGGCGGGCATCGACCGCGCCAGGGGTGACGAGTGAACATGCCCGAGCCCGCCGGCCGCTCGTCCGAGCCGGTCCAGCCCGCCGTCGCCGTCGCCGGCCTGGACATCGCGGTAGCATCTACCGGCACGCCGGTCGTCAGCGACGTGTCCTTCGACATCGCCCGCGGCGAGATCCTCGGGGTGGTGGGCGAGTCAGGGTCGGGCAAGACCACGGTCGGCCTGGCGCTGCTCGGTCATGCCAGGCGCGGCCTGCGGATCGCCGGCGGGTCGGTGCTCCTGGGCGGCCGCGACATCCTCACCTTGGGCGACGCCGATCTGCGCCGGCTGCGCGGCTCGGCGGTGTCGTACGTGCCGCAGGACCCGGCCTCGTCGCTGAACCCGGCGCTGCGGGTCGGCCTCCAGCTCAGGGAGGTACTCGAGGCGCACACCGGTGACCAGGACGGTGCCAGCCCCGACGGTGCCAGCCCCGACGGTGCCAGCCGAGACGGTGCCAGCCGAGACAGGGGCCACTCCGCGCGCATCGCGGAGATGATGCGCGAGGTTGCCCTGCCCGACGACCGCGGGTTCCTGCGGCGTTACCCGCACGAGCTGTCCGGCGGCCAGCAGCAGCGGATCGGCCTGGCGATGGCCTTCGCGAACCGGCCCCGCCTGATCGTCCTCGACGAGCCGACCACCGGCCTGGACGTCACGACCCAGGCGCACGTGCTGGCCACCGTCCGCGAGCTGGCCAAGCTGCACGACGTCGCCGCCCTGTACGTCAGCCATGACCTCGCCGTCGTCGCCGCGCTGGCCCGGCGGGTCGCGGTGATGTATGCCGGGCGCCTGGTCGAGGTCGGGACCGCGGAGACGCTGTTTACGTCCGCCGGGCACCCGTACACCAGGCGGCTGATCGGCGCCATTCCCCGGCTGACCGGCGGCCGCTCGCTCGTCGGCATCCCCGGCCATGCCGCCTCGCCCGGCCATCAGCCGCCTGGCTGCGCGTTCGCGCCGCGCTGCAGCTTGCGGATCGAGCGGTGCGACGCCGAACTCCCCGCGCTGCGGCCGGTCGGCCCCGACCACCTGGCGCGCTGCATCCGGGCCGAAGTGGTGCTCACCACCGAACAGCGCAGGGTCGGCGACCCGATCGAGATGCCTGCCGCCGCCGAGTTGGCGGCGCTGCGCCTGGAGAACGTCGTCGCGTCGTACGGCCGGCACGAGGTGGTTCACTCGGTGAGCCTCAGCCTGGCCGCGCACGAGTGCCTCGCGCTGGTCGGCGAGTCCGGATCGGGCAAGACCACGATCGCCCGCGCGATCGCCGGGCTGCACCGCAACTGGACCGGCACGATCGCGCTTGGCGATCTCTCGCTGCGGACCTCCGCCCGGCGCCGCGACGTCGACACCCGCCGCCGGATCCAGTACATCTTCCAGAACCCCTACGGGTCGCTGAACCCGCGCCGCAGCGTCGGTGAGATTATCGAGCAGCCGCTGCGGGTCTTCGGCACGGCCACGGGCCGCGAGGCCGGCCAGCGGGTTGCCGAGATGCTCGAGCGGGTCTCGCTCACCGCGGCGTACGCCGCCCGCTACCCTGACCAGCTCTCCGGCGGTGAGCGGCAGCGGGTCGCGATCGCCAGGGCGCTGGTGTGCGACCCCGCGGTGCTGGTCTGCGACGAGGTGACGTCGGCGCTGGATGTCAGCGTCCAGGCGGCGATCGTCGAACTGCTCGGCAACCTCCAGCGGGACCTCGGGCTGTCGATGCTGTTCATCACGCACAACCTGCCGCTGGTGCGGTCGATCGCGCAGCGCGTGGCCGTCCTGCACCAGGGCACCATCACCGAGCTTGGCGAGGTCGGCCAGGTGCTGGGCTCCCCCGGGCAGCCGTACACCCGCCAGCTCATCTCCGATACCCCGTCACTGGAGACCGCGACCGCCGAGGTCCGCATCGGCGAGCCGCCGGCCGATGCCGCCCGCTAGCTGATGCCGCGCCCGCTAGCTGACGCCGCGCCAGCGCGCCGACGGCCCGACCTGCTCGTCATCATGGCCGACCAGCTCGCGCCGTCGGCGCTGCCGTTCCACGGCAACCCGGTCACGCGGACGCCGGCGATGTCGTCGCTGGCCGAGTCCGGGGTGGTGTTCGACGCCGCGTACACCGCGAGCCCGCTCTGCGCACCGGCTCGGGCGTCGCTGCTGACCGGCCTGCTGCCGTCGCGGACCGGCGTGTACGACAACGCGGCCGAGCTTCCCGCGCACGTCCCCACCTTCGCGCACTACCTGCGCAACGCCGGCTACCGCACGGTCCTGGCCGGCAAGATGCACTTCTGCGGACCCGACCAGATGCACGGGTTCGAGGAGCGGCTCACCACCGACGTCTATCCGGCCGACTTCGGCTGGACCCCGGACTGGGACCACCCCGACGACCGGCCGAGCTGGTATCACGACATGTCGTCGGTCACCGAGGCGGGACCATGCCTGCGCTCCAACCAGCTCGACTTCGACGACGAGGTCGCGTTCGCCGCCGAGCGGTCGCTGTTCGGCCAGGTCCGCTCCGGTGACGAGCGGCCGTTCTGCTATGTGGTCTCGTTCACGCACCCGCACGACCCGTTCGCCATTCCGCGTGAGTGGTGGGACCTGTACCGGGACGCGGAGATTCCGATGCCGCACGCCGTGCCCGGCGCCCGGCTCCACCCGCACGAGCGCCGGCTCCGCGCCGTCTGTGCGATGGACGGCGTGCGGATCACCGCCGACCAGGTCCGCGCGGCCCGGCGCGCCTACTACGGCGCGGTCTCCTACGTCGACGACCGCATCTCGCGCCTGCTCGCCGTGCTGCGCGACACCGGCCGGCTGGACAACACCGTCGTCGTGGTCACCAGCGACCACGGCGAGATGCTCGGCGAGCGCGGAGCCTGGTACAAGATGTCGTGCTACGAGGGCGCGGCGCGAGTACCGCTGATCGTCTGGTCGCCCCCGCTGTTCCCGGCCGGCCGGGTGCCGGCCGCGGTATCGACCATGGACCTGCTGCCGACCCTGGCCGACATCGCCGGCCTGGCGGAACCGGCCGGCGGCAAGAGCCCGCCGGGCCTGGTCGGCCCGCTCGACGGCCGGAGCCTGCTCCCGCACCTGTCGGGCCGCCCGGACCGGGACGAGGCCGTCGCCGAGTACCTCGCCGAGGGCGCGATCGCGCCGATCGTCATGATCCGCCGGGGACGGCACAAGTTCATCGGATCCCCGGCCGACCCCGACCAGCTCTTCGACCTGGTGGCTGACCCGCACGAGCAGGTCAACCTGGCCGGCGACCCGGGCTCGGCCGACCTCGCCGATGACTTCCGGCGCGAGGTCGCGGCACGCTGGGACCTGCGGGCGCTTGACCGGGACGTCCGGCTGAGCCAGCGGCGGCGGCTGGCCGTGCGCCAGGCCCTGGACACCGGCGCCCAGGCCCCTTGGGACTTCACCCCGGCCTACGACGCGTCGCACCGCTACATCCGCAGCCACATGAACCTCGCCGACCTCGAGCGGCTGGCCCGCTACCCCCCGGCGGGGAGCGAAGGCTCTCGACCCTGAGACGGTCGGCGCGCACTGATCCTGCGATAGTTCTTGCAAGTTAACTTGCAAGAAGACGCTTTGACAAGTTAACTTGCTAATTATGCGCCGCCCCGTCATCGCTCCCAGCGCACGCAAGCACGGGATCGCTGACGTTGACATCCTGCATGCGTACCGGAACCCGATCCGGCGCTTCGAGTTAGACGACGGGCTGACCCTGCTAGTCGGACCCGATCATGCCGCACGGCTGCTCGAGGTCGGCGTGGTCGCCGGCGACCCGGACCCGGTCATTGTCCACGCCATGGGTGCAGAGAGCGGTTTCTGGGCGGAACGGAACCTGACCGGAGGACGACGAGAAAGGGACAGGGAACAACGGACCGAGGTGATCACAATGCCGCGA
>DASPZH010000291.1:0-3154 GCA_035636335.1 Streptosporangiaceae bacterium | reverse complement strand
GTTCCCGCAGCCTGGCGGGCAGCACCTGGTCCAGCTTGGCCAGCGCGCTGACCGAGGCCTCGGACAGGCCCGCCACGGTGTGGCTGGCGGCGCTGCGCAGGCTCACGACCACCGCGATCGCCTCGTCGTCGTCGAGCAGCAGCGGCGGCAGCGCCTGGCCAGGTCCGAGCCGGTAGCCGCCGGCCACGCCAGGAACCGACCGCACCGGGTAGTCCAGGTCGCGCAGCCGCCGCACGTCGCGCCGCACCGTCCGGACCGTGATCCCGAGCCGGTCGGCCAGGTCGGCCCCCGACCACTCGGGGCGGACCTGGAGCAGCCCGAGCAGCCGCAGCAGCCGTGCCGAGGTTTCCCGCATGCGCTCGATTATCTGCCATATTGAGGACCGGAACTGTCCTCAATGCGGCCTATCCTCGTCGGCATGACGAGCATCGACTGGAACAACGAGCTGGCCGAACAACTCGACTGGCAGTGGCAGAATCACCTGCGGCCCCGGCTCGACGGGCTGACCGACCAGGAGTACTTCTGGGAGCCCGTCCCCGGCTGCTGGAGCCTGCGCAAGCGCGGCACCTCGGCGGCGCCGAACACCGCGGGAGCCGGCGAGTACGTCTACGAGTACGCCTACCCGGAGCCGGAGATCGCGCCGGTGACGACCATCGCCTGGCGGCTCGCGCACGTGATCGTGGGTGTCTTCGCCGCGCGCAACGCCTCGCACTTCGGCGGTCCGCCCGCCGACTGGGACTCGTTCACCTACGCGGGCACCGCCGCGACGGCGCTCGCCCAGCTCGACGAGGTCTATGCCGCCTGGATCAAGGGCGTGCGCGGTCTCGGCGCCGAGGGTCTCGCGCGTCCGTGCGGGCCGGCCGAGGGCACGTACGCCGAGCACCCCTTGGCTGAGCTTGTCTTGCACATCAACCGGGAGGCACTGCACCACGGCGCGGAGCTCGCCCTGCTCCGCGACCTGTACCGATGGAAAGGAACCGACCGTCATGCCCTTTGACTTCCAGATCGCCGTGGACTCCAGCCAGCCGCACGTGCTGGCCGACTGGTGGGCCGAGACGCTCGGCTGGGTCGTCGAGCCGTCCGACGAGGCGTTTATACGCAAGATGGTGGCCGAGGGCCACGCGACCGACGACGACACGATGACGCACAACGGGACGCTGACCTGGCGGGACGGGGCCGCCATACGCCACCCCGACGCGCAGGCGGGCCTGTCCAGGCCGCGGATCCTGTTTCAGGTGGCGCCCGAGCCCAAGACGGTGAAGAACCGCGTGCACCTGGACGTGCGGGTGGGCGAAGAGAACGTCAACTCCCAGGTGGCGAAGCTGACCGAGCGCGGTGCGACGTACCTGCACAAGGCCTCGCAGGGCCCGCACTGGTGGGTGACCATGGCCGACCCGGAAGGCAACGAGTTCTGCGTGACCTGACGCGTATCCTGGCCGTACGGCAGGCGGCAGGGCTGGCGGGACCTCGACGTACCCACCCGCCGGCCAGCCAGGAAGGTGCAGAATCGCGTTCATGAACACCCTCACCGTCGCCGTCGTCGGCTCGGGCCCGGCCGGCCTGTACACCGCCGAGGCCCTGATCAAGCAGGGCGCTGCGCTCGACCCGCCGCGCACCGTGCAGGTCGACGTCATCGACCGGCTGCCGACCCCGTACGGCCTGGTCCGCTACGGCGTCGCACCCGACCACAAGTCGATCAAGTCGATCGCCGAGTACCTGCGCGGAGTGCTCGAGCACGACGGCGTCAGTTTCATCGGCGCCGTGCACCTCGGCGATGACGTGACCAGAGCCGACCTGCTGTCCTGTTACGACGCCGTTGTTTACGCGACCGGGGCGATGCGAGACCGCCGGCTCGGGATACCGGGCGAGGACGTGCCGGGCAGCTATGCGGCGACCGACTTCGTGAACTGGTACTGCGGGCACCCAGACGTCGACCCTGACCGGTTCGTGCTTGACGCCGAGTCGGTGGCCGTGATCGGGGTCGGCAACGTCGCGGTCGACGTCGCGCGGATCCTGATCCGCGACCCGCAGGAGCTGCGCGAGACCGACGTGTCCCAGCCGGTGCTCGACGCGCTGGTCGCGAGCAAGGTCCGCGAGGTGCACGTGATCGGCAGGCGGGGCCCGGCCCAGGCCAAGTTCACCACCAAGGAACTGCGCGAACTCGGCGAGCTCGCCGGGGTCGACGTGGTCGTCGGCGAGGGCGAGGCGGATCTCGACGCCTTCGACGCCAGCGGCGAGAGCGCGAGGGTCGCCGGTGCTGACCGGCGTGTCCGCGGCAACTACGCGGTGATCAGCGACTGGGCGGCGCGGACGCCGGCCGGTGCCGCGCGCAGGCTGACCGTGCGCTTCTGGCTGAGCCCGGCGGAAATTCACGGGACGCAGCGAGTCGAGGGCCTGACCGTCGAGCGCACCAGGCTGGACGCCGACGGGCGGCTGACCGGGACCGGGCAATACGAGCGGGTGCCGGTCCAGATGGTGCTGCGCAGCGTCGGCTACCAGAGCGTGCCGCTGCCCGGCGTGCCGTTCGACGACCGCTCGCACACGGTCCCGAACGCCGACGGGCGCGTACTCGGGCCCGACGGCCAGCCGCTGCCCGGCGAGTACGTGGCGGGCTGGCTCAAGCGCGGCCCGACCGGCGTGATCGGGACGAACAAGTCCGACGCCGCCCAGACCGTGCGGTCCTTGCTGGCCGACCTGGCCGGCGGGCCCGGCCCGGATGACGTGCAGCTTCCCAGGCCGGGCCTGCTCAGGCTGCCGGGGAGCGGAGACGCCGGCGCCGCCGTCTCCGCTACGTGGTCGGGGCGGTTCGCCGAGTTGCTCGCGGCACGCGGCGTCAGCCCGATCAGCTACGCGGACTGGCTGAGGATCGAGACGGCGGAGAAGGATCTTGCCGCCTCGCTCGGCCGCGGCGCGCGGGTGAAGCTGGCCAGCCGCGCGCAGATCCACGCCGCGTGCGGACTCCACGTCCCCTGATACCGCCTCGGTGATCGCGAGCGCCACCTCCTGCGCCGACTGGATCCGGGGATCCATCCGTCGCTCCCGGATCAATCCCCGGATCCATCCGGCTCTCCCGGATCCGTCCGGCTCTCCCGGATCCGTCCGGCTCTCCCGGATCCGTCCGGCTCTCCCGGATCAATCCCCGGATCCATCCGGC
>DASPZH010000290.1:0-15792 GCA_035636335.1 Streptosporangiaceae bacterium | reverse complement strand
GATCCTGATGGCCGACGGACGTACTACGCCGCTGGCCGACGTGCGTCCCGGAGATGTGGTGTACGGCACGGTCCTGCGCGGCAGGTACCGCCGGTACGAGCCGACGACGGTGCTCGCGCACTGGCAGACGGTCAAGCCCGCGTACCGGGTCACGCTGGAGGACGGCACGCGGCTGATCGCCAGCGGCGATCACCGCTTCCTGGCCCGCGGGGGCTGGAAGTACGTCACCGCGACGGAAGGCAACGGGCCGCCTCAGCGACCGCACCTGACCGTGAACGACAAGCTGATCGGCACCGGCGGATTCGCGGAGCCGCCGAAGGACTCTCCCGAGTACCGGCGCGGCTACCTGTGCGGGATGATCCGCGGCGACGCGTATGCCGGCGCCTGCGCGCATGGGCGGGCGGACGGAAGGCTCGCCGACGCGCGCCACTTCCGGCTCGCACTCGCGGACCGGGAGGCGCTGCGGCGCACCGGCGACTATCTGTCCGGCATGGGCGTGGCCACCTCCGGACTCATGTTCTCCGACGCCACGGCGGCGCGTCGGCGAATGATGGCCATCTGCAGTCACCGCCGCGACGACGTGCGGTTCATACGGTGGCTGTGCCGGTGGCCGGGTTCTCCGAGCCAGGACTGGCGGAAGGGTTTCCTGGCCGGCGTCTTCGACGCCGCGGGCGGTTGCGCAGACGTCGTGCGGATATGCAACACCGACCCGGCGATCATCGGCTGGACGGTTTCGTGCTTCGCCGCCCTTGGCTTTGGCGTGGCCGTCGAGCGCAAGAATGAGGCAAACGGTCTCACCGTGGTGAGGCTGCGCGGCGGGCTGAGGGAACGGCTCAGGTTCTTCCATACGACCGACCCGGCGATCACCCGCAAGCGGACGATCAACGGGGCGGCGCTCAACAGCGATGCCAGGCTGAAAGTGGCTTCGATCGAGCCGCTGGGGCTTGACCTGCCCATGTACGACATCACCACCGGCACCGGGGACTTCATCGCGAACGGAGTGGTCAGTCACAACTGCTTCGCCCGGAACACGCACACCTACCTGGATTTCGACTCCGGGCATGACTTCGACTCGAAAATCGTGGTCAAGGTCAACGCGCCGGAGCGGCTGCGCAAGGAGCTTGGCTCGCCGCGCTGGCGGGGCGAGCACATCGCGATGGGCACCAATGTCGACTGCTACCAGCGGGCAGAGGGGCGCTACCGGCTGATGCCGGGCATCCTGGCGGCGATGCGCGATTACGCCAACCCGTTCTCGATCCTCACTAAGGGCACGCTGATCCTGCGCGACGTGGAGCTGCTGATGCGGGCGGCCGAGGTGACAGACGTGAGCCTGGCGGTGTCGGTCGGCTGCGCGGACCGCGACCTGTCGCGGACGCTGGAGTCCGGCGCGCCGAGCCCGCGCGCGCGGCTGGAGGTCTGCGCCACCCTGGGCGAGCACGGGCTGCCGTGCGGAGTGCTGATGGGGCCTGTCGTGCCGTTCCTTTCCGACAGCCCCGCGCAGCTCGACGCCACGGTCCGGCAAGTCGCACAGGCCGGTGCCCGCTCGGTCACCCCGATCGTGCTGCACCTGCGGACCGGGGCCAGGGAGTGGTTCCTCCGCTGGCTGAGCGAGCACCACCCGGAGCTGGTGCCGCGCTACCGAGCGCTATACGGGCGCGGTGCCTATGCCCCGACGGCATACCAGGAGCGGGTCGCCGCGCAGGTCAGGGAGCTGGCCGAGCGGCACGGTGTCGGCCGCGGCCAGCCTGCCCCACGCCGGCGGGCGGTCACCCCGCTGGCCCCGGGACCGCAGTCCCGGTCAGAACCATCTCCGGGCCGGCGGACGCCGGACGGCGGGGCGCGCCTCCCCGCTGGGGCGCCCGTCCAACTGCCGCTGCTTTAGCCTTCAGCGGCCAGGCACAGCCGACATGGCATCCCATCGCACCGCGCCCTTGATAGAACGCATGTTCGAATCCTTTAATAGGGTAAGGGCGCCACTAGCCTTGGGCCATCGGTAGGTAAATAATCTTCGAACAGGGGATAGTAAGGAAATAGTCCCGCCGATCCGGTCGCGCGGCGGGAGGCGGCGGAGGTGGTAGGTGGCGCTTCCCATGGACGAGCAGCACATCCTTGATGAGATGGAGCGCATGCTCGCCGCCGACGATCCGAAGCTCGCGGCCAGGCTAGCGGCGTTCGGCCAGCCCGGCCTCGGTCACGCCCTGCGCACCAGGCGGGCACGGGCGACCCTGTCGGTGATGGTGCTGGTCCTGATCGCGACCGTCGCCGCGGTGATCTACCTGATGAGCTCGTTCCGGGGCAGCACCACGAACGGCCACGGGCAACCGCCAGTGCAGCACTCCGCAACGCCGTCGCGGCGCCCGGCGCAGCACGCCGCCGAGCAGCGCGCGACCAGCCTGCCCTCGGGGCGGATCGGCCGGCCAGGGCAGCAGGCGGCGGCCGGCGGCGCGACGCGGTGCGCGGCCACGTTCGCGCCGGGCTGCGCGGACTGGACCTGGGCCGCGGGGCGCATGTCGGGCCTGCCCGCGCACTAGGGCGTAGATCTCCGCCCTGAGGCGGCCGACCGGCCGCCGGCTCTGTTCAGCCGCTGCGGCTATCCTCCTGCCATGCCGTCGCGTGAAGATCCCATCGAGGGCGTCAGCCACCGGACCGTCGGTGTCGGCGACCTGGCCATGCACATCGCCGAGGCCGGCACCGGCCCGCTCGTGCTGCTGCTGCACGGCTTCCCCGAGTGCTGGTACTCCTGGCGGCACCAGCTCACCGCGCTGGCCGCGGCCGGTTACCACGCGGTGGCGCCCGATCAGCGCGGCTATGGCAGAACGGGCGGGCCAGCCGAGGCCGCCGCGTACACGATGCTGCACCTGGCCGGCGACGTCATCGGACTGATGGACGCGCTCGGCGAGGAGCGGGCCGCGCTGGCCGGCCACGACTGGGGCGCCCCGGTCGCCTGGAACACCGCGCTGCTGCGGCCCGACCGGATCTCGGGCGTGGTCGGGCTGAGCGTCCCCTACGCGCCGCGCGGCAGCTCCAGGCCGGTCGAGACGCTTCGCGGGTTGTTCGGCGACGGCTTTTACATCTGCTACTTCCAGCAGCCCGGCATCGCCGACGCCGAGCTGAGCCGCGATCCGCGGGCCACGTTCCGCCGATTGCTCAGCGCCGCGTCCGGGGACGGAACCGGCGGCGGAGTCCCGGTCGTGCCGCCTGGCGGGGAGTTCCTTGACCTGTGCCCCGAGCCCGCCGAGCTGCCTGGCTGGCTCACCGAGCGCGACATCGAGGTATTCGTCGCCGAGTTCGCGGGCTCCGGGTTCACCCGGCCGCTGAACTGGTACCGCGGCATGGACCTGAGCTGGGAGCTGATGGCAGCCTGGAAACACGCTCCGGTCCGGGTCCCCGCGGCCTACCTGGCCGGGGACAGGGACGTCGCGGTGAGCTTCATGGGCGGCGCGGCGGCGGTCGACCACCTCGGCAGCGTGGTGCCCGGACTGCGGGAGGCCAGGCTGCTGCCCGGCTGCGGGCACTGGACCCAGCAGGAAAGGCCAGCCGAAGTCAACCAGATGATGATCAGCTTCCTCGGCGGGCTCGGCTGAGGCCGACCCGCTGGCTTGCCTCTTGCCACAGCTCTTGGTAGTAGCGGGCGGCCTGGCTGCGTGGCGCCGACGCGGTCACCGGCGCACGCTGCACCGACATCCGCTCGATCGCCGACAGCGCGGGTATCGCGGTGGCCGCGACGTCGGCGCGGCGGGCGGGCAGCGCCTCGGCGATCTCGCGGTGCAGCCGCTTGCGCCGGTCGATCATCGAGATGAACGCCAGGATCTCGGGCCGCTTGCCGTCGAGGCCGGCCACGAACTCGGTGAGCTGGTCCAGCGTCCGCACTGACAGGGTCGTCGGGATCAGCGGGACCAGCAGCAGGTCGGCCGCGTGCAGCACGTTCTCCGACAGCAGCGAGATGCTCGGCGGGCAGTCGAGCACCACCAGGTCGTACTCGCGGCGCAGCGGGGTGAGCAGGCTGCGGAGCCGGGTGGCCGGCTTGCGCTCGCTGTCCAGGTGCAGGTCGAGGTTGCGGTAGGTGAAGTCGGCGGGCAGCAGGTCCAGGTTCTCGAAGTCGGTCGCCTTGATCGCGTCGCCGACCGGCCTCCTGCCCGCGATCAGCGCCTTGCCGCCGCCCTTGACCCGCGGCCTGACCCGGAACAGGAAGCTGGCCGCGGCCTGCGGGTCGAGGTCCCACAGCAGCACCCGGTAGCCGTCGGCGGCGGCCAGGTACGCGATGTTGACCGCGGCGGCGGTCTTGCCGACGCCGCCCTTGATGTTGTAGGTCGCGAGGATCTTCACGAGGCCGCCCGCGTCAGCGCGGCGATCCTGGCCTGCCCGCGCGTGCTGGCGAACTCGGCGAACCGGCCGGCGAACTCGCCCCTCGCCGCCCGCTGCGCCGCGGCCAGGGCGGCGGCGATCTCGCCCATCGCGAGCAGGGTCTCGGCGGGCGCGCTGCGGTCGGCCATCATCTGCCCGGCGAAGGCGCGCAGCTCGGCCTGCTGGACCTCGCTGTCCTGGTACTCGCCCAGGCAGTCCTGCAGCGCCTTCAGCTCGTTGACGGCACGCCACTGCTCGGCCGGGTCGTGCAGGGACGCGAACACTTCCAGCAGATACCGCAGCTCCTTGCAGCGCTTGCGCAGGTCGTGCAGCGCCTGCGGGGGTGCCGTCGCGTCGATGCCGCCGCCGTCGCGCAGCACCCGCTGGTGTGCCCGCGCGATCCGGGCGGCCGCGAACTTGCCGGTCGCCGGTCGGAGTCCCGGCCCGGCGGCCACCTGCTCCAGGTCATGCCGCCACCGGCTAGCGAGACTGCCGAACCGGGCCGAACGCAACCCCCCGGCGAGCTGCCGCTGCGCAGTGGCGCGCTGCCGCACGAGGTACTCGTGGAACGGGCGCAGCTCGGGCTCGGTCCCGGCGACCAGCTTCGCGGCCATCCGCGGGTAGCCGAGCAGGTAGACGTCGAGGTCGCGGGTCGGCGTGGTCAGGTCGCCCAGCCACTTGAACTCAGGCCGGTAGCGGCCGGCCAGCGCGGCGGGCAGCACGGAACCCGCCAGTTTCAGCACCGACCTGGTGCGCCTGACCGCGATCCGCAGATCGTGCAGGAACTCGATGTCGACGTCGCGGATGGTCCCGGGAACGTTGGCCTGCGCGGTATCGAACAGCCTGGTCAGGATCGTGCAGACGGCGAGGGCCGCCGGCATGTCGGCGACAAGCTGAACGTCGATCTTGCTGGTGTAGTCGCCGGGCCGCCGGCCGGCCGCGCGCAGCGCAGACTCGAACAGGGAGTGCTCGGCCGGGGCGATGCCGGGTGCGCGGGCGAGCGAGTCGGCCAGCCTGGACGCCTGCGCCTGGTATCCGCGCAGCGCGCTGACCACGATCCTGGCTGGCGGAGCTGCCCCGCGCGGCTGGGTGAGTGCGATCCGGTCGATGGTCAGGACCGCGATCGTCTTGTCGTCGGCGTTGAGCGCCCGCCGCGTGGTACGGACGCTGGTGGCCCGGACCACGGGCAGCAGCGCACGGACGCCGGCGACCGCGGCGAGGTGCTCGCGCAGCGGCCCGGCCGGCAGCCCGTCGGCAAGCGCGGGCCAGCGCGGCCGGCCGGCTGCGCGCCCGCAGACCTCGACCGCGACCAGCTCGCCGTCCCGGCCGGTGAGCACCAGCTCCGACGTGCCGCCGTCGGCCGTGCACTCCAGGTTCAGCCCCGCGCGGAACAGCCGCCAGTCGAAGGTATCGAGCCAGGTCCGGCGCAGCCTCCGAGCCGGGCCGGCGTCGGTGATGCTGAACCTGGCGTCCGAGACTGGCGGGAGACCGTCGCCCGGGGGGTGCGCATCGCCGGCCGGGACCAGGACGAGTTCCCGTACCGCGTTCAGCAAGAGCACAACCTCGCAATTCAGGCAGTCAGGTCACGCCGTGCCACTCGCGGCCAGTCACATCAGGCTACCCGCTGCGCCTGCCCGGGCGCGTGGCTAGCCGGGCGCGTGGCTAGAAGGCGGTCAGCTCGAGCCAGCGGTCGAGCAGTGCGGCGTCGCCGAAGACGCGAACCGAGCCGTCCGTGGCCGGGAGCCGGCGCATCAGCACGAGCAAGACGCTAGCCGCCGGCCCGGTGAGCGCGGCGTCGGCCCGGCCGTGCTCAGACAGCACTTGCACGCTTTCCCCCGGCGGGTGCCGTACCAGCCATTCGCCGGCCGGGCCGAGCCCGGGGTCCGTGGCGTGGACGTGCAAGGACCTGCCCGCGGGGAGCACGCTGGCCAGATCGTGCTGGCCCGCGTTCAGGCGGCTCATGACGGTCAGCCACTCGTCGATCGCGTCGGCCGCGGACTCGGCCTGCATGTCGGCCTCCTCGGCCGCGGCGACCTGCGCGTCAGCGCAGTGCACGAGTGTCTCGTGCGCCATCCGGCGGACCCAGAAGACAGCCGGGCGCAGCTCGCCGAATGCCCACACCAGGTCATCGCCGGCCTCGCGGACCGCGCCGGTGAGCTTGACGGCTCCAGCGGTCAGCCACCGTGCCTGGTCGGCTGCGCTGCCGGGAGCCTTCCCGTCCGGCACGGAGCGGAACTCGATGAAGCCGGCGGACCTGGTGCCGACTATCTCGGCCGCCCACCTGTGTGCCCGGCCGACGTGCGTCGCGAGCTGGCGCAGCGTCCAGTCCGGGCACGCTGGTATCGGCAGGTCCTGATCCATGCGGTCGACCAGGGCAGCCAGGGACGCCGTGGTGGCCTCGAGTTCGGCGCAGAGAGGCTCGGCGGGCAGCACTGGCGTTCGGAATCTGTGGTGCCGGTCAGCCGCAGCCGCACGCGCCGCCGCAGCAGCCGCCCCCGCGCGCGGGCGACGCCTCGCCGGAGCCTGCCCGGCCGCCGACGGAGATCGTGGAGAGCAGCCGCACGGTGTCGTCGTGGCCCTGCGGGCAGGCACACGGCGCCGATGACTCGCTCATCGGGCGCGATCGCTCGAAGGTGTCTCCGCATGCGCGGCAGCGGTACTCATATCGGGGCACGTCGTCGATCCTACGCCAGCCGGGCTCCGGCCGCCCGGCTGCCCGCCGGTCCTGATCTCGAGCGCGGCCGCGTCCGGCGCGTCGTAGTAGAACTGGCCGCCGCGCAGCAGCGAGACGACGGCTCCGGCCACCGACATGGCGATCGCGACGCTGAACACGATGACCAGGCCGTGGTGGAACGGCCCCGAGATCAGGTGCGGAAAGTACTCCTTGCTGGTCAGCAGCGCGGCGTCGCGGCGCGGGAGACGCCCGAGCTCGCCCGACGGCCCGAGCAGGCTGCCGATCGGGTTGTAGCCGAGAAATGAGGCGAACAGCGTGCTCACCGGCGGCAGGTGCGCGACGTGCGAGGCGAGCGGCGCCGGGACGCCGTGGGCGCGCAGGCCGGCGCTGAGCGTGCGGGGCAGCGTGGCCGCGAGCCCCGCGATCATGAGCGAGAAGAAGATGCCGATCGACAGCGACATGCCGGAGTTCTGGAACGTGGCCCGCATGCCGGAGGCCGCGCCTCGGTAGCGCGCGGGGACGCTGCTCATGATCGCCGAGGTGTTCGGCGAGGCGAACAGGCCGGAACCCAGCCCATTGCAACCGATGATCAGCGCGAAGATCCAGTAGGGAAAGACGACCGGCAGCAGCAGCAGGCCGGCGAACGCCGTCGCGGAGACCAGCAGCCCGGTCGTCGCGAACGGCCTCGGTCCGAACCGGTCGGACAGGTAGCCAGAGACCGGCCCGGCGGTCAGGAAGCCGGCGGTGAGCGGGAGCAGGTAGACGCCGGCCCGCAGTGGGGTCTGGGCGAAGTCGTAGCCGTGCAGCGGCAGCCAGATCCCCTGGAGCCAGATGATCAGCATGAACTGAAGGCCGCCCCTGGCGACCGAGCTCATCAGGCCGGCCAGGTTCCCCGCCGCGTAGGCCCGGATGCGGAACAGGCCGAGCCGGAACATCGGCTCGGCGATCTTCGTCTCGACCAGGCAGAAGATCACGAGCAGCGCGACGCCGGCGGCGAGGCCGCCGAGCACCCGCGGGCTGGTCCAGCCGGTGGGCTGACCGCCGTAGGGCTGGATGCCGTAGGTGATCGAGACGAGCAGCAGGCCGGCGCCGGCCGCGAACGTGAGGTTGCCCCACCAGTCGACCCGCGCCCGCCTGACCGTGGCGATCTCGCGCAGCTTGAGGTAGGACCAGACCGTGCCGAACACTCCGATCGGGACGTTCACCCAGAACACGGCCCGCCAGTCCCAGGCGGCCAGGACGCCGCCCAGCACCAGGCCGATGAACTGCCCGGAGATGCCGCAGATCTGGTTGATGCCCAGGGCCATCCCGCGCTGCCGGGCCGGGAACGCGTCGGTGAGGATCGCGGCCGCGTTGGCCATCAGCATCGCTCCGCCGAACGCCTGGGCGAGCCGCCACAAGATCAGCCACAGCGCGCCGGCGGGCCCGGTCAGCGGGTCGAGCGAGAGCGCGATCGAGGCCAGGGTGAACACGACGAAGCCGAGGTTGTAGATCCTGACCCGGCCGAACATGTCGCCGAGCCTGCCGAGCGTGACGACGAGCACCGCCGTGACCAGCAGGTAGCCGATGATCATCCAGAGCAGGTAGCTGATGTTGCCAGGGTCGGTCGGGTCGAGGTGGATGCCGCGGAAGATGGCAGGCATCGCGATGATCACGATCGACGTGTCGATCGTCGCCATCATCATGCTCAGCGTGGTGTTCGAGAGAGCGACCCACTTGTACCTGCCGCCATCGGCATCCGGCTCGGCTGCGCCCACAGCTAGAACCTTAGCACGGCTAAGGATATTGCCCGGGTCGGCCGCGGCGGGCACCGCTCAGGCCGGGCGCGCCCCGAGGGCAGGCGCGCGCAGGTCGGGATCGATGGCCGCGACAGTGGCGCAGTCGTCGGCGAACGTGATGTCGGCGCGGACCCGCTGGCCCGCGAGCACGAGCGGCAGCCAGTACCTGGCGTCGTCCCACATGCCCGCCAGCGGCAGCGAGCTGACGCCGAACCAGCGCGGGACCAGCTCGTCGGACTCGGCGGCCTCGCCCGCGAAGTCGGTCGCCGCGAAGACCTCGGCGGTCTGGTCCCAGGCGGGCCTGGCGGGGAAGGCGAAGCTGAGGCGGGCCATGTGGGTGAGCGCGGACGCGGCCACGACCAGTCCGGACTCCTCCGCGACCTCGCGAACCGCGGCGTCGGCCGGTTCCTCGCCGTCCTCGATGTGACCGCCGGGTCCGACCCAGCGCCCGGCGCCGAACCCGGTCTTCTTGAAGCCGAGCAGCACCTGCGTGGCGTCCGGCCCAGGACCCGGTGCTGGCCTGGTCAGCAGGCACAGGCACGTCCTGACGGTCACCGGACCAAGGGTACGTGCGGCCGCTAGCTGGTGCCGCGCACCAGGCCGATCAGCCGGTCGAGCACCGCCCCGCGGCCGAGCCGAAGCCCGTCGTGCTCGTACTCGCTCGTCACCCAGCGCCGCAGGCCCCGGATCCGTGCTGCCGTCTCGAGCGAGAACTGCTGCGGCACGTACATGTCGTCGTAGTAAACCGCGGCGGCGACCGGCACCTGGTTGGCGGCGAGCCGGGCCGGGTCGTAAAGCGCGGGCCAGGCGTCATGCTCGGCGAGTATCTCCGCGGCCTCGGCCAGCGGCCGCAGCACCGGGTCGGCCTGGAACATCCAGGGATAGATCATCTCGCCGGTGAACAGCACGGGCTCGGCGCCGTCGAGTGCCGCCTTGGCGCTGAACGCGGGGAACTGGTCCCTGATCCGGTGGGCAGACCACCGGGTCGCCGCATTCTGGGCGTAGCACGCCTCGTGCAGCGCGGCGTACAGCGGCCCTCCCGCGAAGGTCAGCAGCGCGTCCAGCCGGTACAGGAACTCGTCGCCGAGTTCGTCGCCGTCGAACGCGGCTTCGAGCAGGTAGTGCAGCTCATGGCTGCCCATCGCCGTTCCCAGGCACCCGCCGATGGCCTGGAACGCCTCCGCGGTCAGCGCCGCGCCGGACGGCAGCAGCACGTCGCGGCTCACCAGCCTGGCCACGATCCTGCGTACCACCTCGGCGTCGGCCGGATACCGCTCGTAGTGCGCCGCGTTCTTCGCCGCGACAAGCGGATACGTCGCCAGGTAGACCTCATCGGGCGGGGTCGCCAGGCCCGGCAGCCCGCCCGAGATGAACACCTCGGCCAGCCCGTCCGGCGCCCGGGACAGGTAGCTGACCGCGCAGAAGCCGCCGAAGCTCTGCCCGAGCACGCTCCAGGGCGCGCCGCCGGTGAGCCTGCGCCTGATCAGCTCGGCGTCGGCCACGATCGAGTCGGCACGAAAGTGCGTCAGGTACTCCGCCTGGGCCTGCGGCGTGCCGAGCCTGGGCAGCGTCAGCCGGTTGGCGGGGGTGGACCGGCCGGTGCCGCGCTGGTCGAGCAGCAGGACGCGGTAGTCCCGCAGCGCACGGTCCAGCCAGCTATCGCGGCCGTTCGGCCGCGGGCCCGGCCGTCCGGGGCCGCCCTGGAAAAAGCACAGCCACGGCAGCTCACCGGAGGCCGCGGCGGCCTTCTCCGCGGCGACGACCTCCCGCGCGAACACCGTGATCCGCGCACCGTGCGGATCGGCATGATCGAGCGGCACCTCGAAGGCATGATCGGTCAGCACGGTTCCCGGGTGGCGGAAAGTGGGCATGACCGACACGCTACTTGGCGGCGGTGCGGCAGGATAGCCGCATGGCCGCTAGCGACCTCCCGGCCCAGCCAGGCGCTTTCTACGTAACCGCGCTCGCCGACATCCCGCGGCGGTCGCAGTGGCTCGATGAGTCGGCCGGCGCCAGGCCGGGCTCGCGGTTGCCGCTGCTGTTCCGGGGCCCGCACAGCACGCGGCTGCGCCGCGGAGCGCGGGGTGACCAGCCACGCCGGCGCTGAGATGATCGTGGCGGAGGATTTCTCGGCGGCCGCGCAGCCCGGTCACCGCGCGCGGGTCGCCGGGCTCTGCAAAGCCATGGAGGAAGCCGACGCGGCCGGCTACTACCCGAGGCTGACCGTCGAGCGGCCGTGGTCAGCGCACAACCCGGTGCTTGACGGCGAGTTCGCCTCGCCGAGTGCGATCCGCTGGTATCTGGAGCGAGAGCTAGGCCGCCTCGCTGCGGCCGGGGCCAGGATCACGGTCTACCGGGGCCGCCGGGCGTTCGACCTGCGCGACCCTGCTGTCGCAGCGGCGGTCGACGAGACCCGCTGGGATCTGCGGCGCAAGAAGCTGTTCCTGTTCGGCCCGGAGCGGATGGCCTGTCGATCGACCGGCTCCGGCACTACACGGGGACCGTCGCCGAGCGGTTCCAGCGATACGTCCTGCTCACCAACTACGGGTGGCACGTCGCGGAGTTCCGCGCGGCGCTGCCCGCCACGGCCGGGCCGGACTCCCCGGACCGGCAGATGCCGGCCTGGCACTTCGAGCGGCCGGGCCGAGCCGGGCTGTCGATCGTGAACATCGGCGTTGGCCCGTCCAACGCGAAGACGATCACCGACCACCTCGCCGTGCTCCGTCCCGACCTCGTGCTCATGATCGGGCACTGCGGCGGGCTGCGTAACCACCAGGACATCGGCGATCTCGTCTTGGCTACCGCCTTCCTGCGCGATGACCGGGTACTCGACGACATTCTCCCGCTCGGCGTCCCCGTGGTCCCGAACCACACGCTGAACACGCTGCTGCTCGACGAGCTGACCGAGCGCAGGTTGCGGAGCCGGATGGGGATCGTCTTCACCACCGCCAACCGGAACTGGGAGCTGCAACTCGCCGCGGTCGAGGAGCGGCTGCGGCTGTCCCGCGCGGTCGCGGTCGACATGGAGTCCGCGACGGTCGCCGCGAACGGGTTCCGCTACCGGGTACCGACCGCCACCCTGCTCTCCGTCAGCGACAAGCCGCTGCACGCCAGGCCCAAGCTCAGCGCCGAGGCGCAGACCTTCTATGCCGCTACCCGGCGCCAGCACGTCGAGATCGCGATCGCGGTCGCCGACAAGGTCAGGCAGCGGTATCCGGGCGGCCTTCCCAGTGCCGACCTGCGCTCGGCCGACGAGCCGCTGCTAGGCCTCACCGGGCCGGCCGACCCGGTGTCGGGCGAGCCGCTGTCGGGGGAGCCGCTGTCGGGGGAGCCGGCCGGCTAGGCCAGCGAGCGCAGCAGCGCGGGAAGCTCGGCCGGGTAGTACGGCTCGGTCGTGGCCTCCAGCTCGGCCAGCGTCCACCAGCGGTGGCCGTCGATGACCGCGGCGGCCTCCTCCTCGTCGAGCTCGTCCGCCCTGACCTCCGCAGAGCCGACCCTGAGCAGGAAGAAGTCCTGTTCCTGCCGGTAGCTGGTCCCCTGGAAGCTGAACTCCGCGACCTCGTGCCAGACCGGATCACCGAGGTCGGCGCGCTCCGCGCGGATCCCGGTCTCCTCGCGCAGCTCGCGGGCGGCGGCCTGCGCGAGGCTCTCGTGCGGCTCGGCGCCGCCGCCGACGGTGAACCAGTAGGGCTGGCCGGGCCTGGCGGGGTCGAAGCCGTGCAGCAGCAGCACCCGGCCGCCGCCGTCGACGACGAGGACCCGGCCCGCCCGGCGCCGCACGACCTGAGTTCCCGCCACCTCACCTCTGGCGGCATTTCCTCCGGCCGCCTCACCTCCGGCCGCCTCACCTCTGGCGGCCTTGCCATGGGCCGCCTCAGCTCCCGCCATGAGGCTCAACATACCGAGTCGGGGCCCCGCGCCGCGGTGGCCGACAATGGACGTGTGCCCGTAGCCGCCGTGATCTTCGACTTCTTCGGCACGCTGACGCCCAGCACGCCGGACCACGTGTGGCACGAGCACGCGACCAGGAGCGCGGCGCCGCTGGGCATCAGCGCGGCGGCCTGGCGGCAGGTGCTGAACGGCTCCTTCGCCGAGCGCGCCACCGGTGCGCTCGGCGACCTGCCCGCTACTTTTCGTGAGCTCGCCCGCCGGGTCGGCGTCGTGCCGTCGGAGGTGGCCCTGGCGGCCGCGTGCGCCGCGCAGCGGGTAGCGCGGCGCGAGCTGTTCGTCTTCCGCTCCGACGCGCTCGATGTGCTGGCCCAGATCAGGGCCCGCGGCCTCCGGGTGGGAGTGCTCAGCGACTGCACCTGCGAGCTCGCCGAGAGCTGGACCGACCTGCCCGTGGCCGACCTAGTCGACGCGCGGGTGCTGTCCTGCGAGGTGGGACGCAGGAAGCCCGATCCCGAGCTGTTCCTGATGACCGCGAGCAAGCTGGGCGTGGCACCCGCGGACTGCCTGTACGTGGGCGACGGGGGTGGGAACGAGCTGTCGGGAGCGTCGGCCCGCGGGATGCGGGCGGTCATGCTGCGCGCCGAGGACTGGACGGTCAACGTCACGCCCGCCCGCGAGGATGACTGGCCCGGTCCGTCGGTGCCCTCGCTGTCGGCGGTGCTTTCCTGCCTGATGTCGTAGCGCCCGCCTATACTCCGGCAGGTGTCGACCACGCCTGCGATCCCGCGCCGGGGTCGCCCGCCGCGCCATAACCGAAGCGAGATCCTGGACGCCGCGTCGGAGGTGATGATCTTCCGCGGCTACGGGAAGACCAGGTACAGCGACGTGGCCGAGGCGAGCGGCGTGCCGGTGGCGAGCCTGCAGCACCACTTTCCGGCGCTCGAGGTGCTGAGGCGAGAGGCGCTTCGCAACAAGCTCCGCGCTGAGCTGACATCGCTGGCCGAGCAGGTCGCCACGATCGCCGACCCCTGGGAGCGCATCTACCACATCCTCGTCACCTCGGTCTCGCTGGATCCGGCGCGCCGGCGCGGCGGCTGGGTGCTCTGGCTGGAGTACTGGCGGGCCGCGGCGCATGACCCGGAGCTGGGTGCGGACAGCCGTGAGGTCGACGCCCAGTGGCTTAGTCTGATCACCGAGTGCATCGCCGACGGTGCCGGGAGCGGGCAGTTCCGGCTGGACGGAACGCCGCGCGAGGTGGCGATCGAGCTGCACGCCCTGCTCGACGGCCTCGGCATCCGGCTCGCGGTCGAGCATCCGCCGCAGGAGGCTTCGCAGGCCATCATGCTGCTTGACCGGGCGGCGCGGCGGATGCTGTTCCGGCCGGCGTGACGCGGCCGGGCAGGTTGCCTGGCGCGGGCCGCGCGCCCGCCGAGCCGCGTGACCGTGCGCTGCCTGATCTCGCGCTGGCTCCTGTGGCCGGCACCGCGCTGTCGCTCGCCGGCCTCCTGATCGCGTTCTCGGCGCGCTACGGCTACCACAGGGACGAGCTGTACTTCCAGGCCGCCGGACGCCACCTCGCCTGGGGCTACCCCGATCAGCCGCCGCTGGTGCCGCTGATCGCCAGGGCAATGTCGGCCGTTGCGCCCGCGTCGCTGCCCCGTGCTGCGGCTGCCATCCGCGATCGCCTCCGCAGCCCTGGTGGTGCTGACCGGCCTGATCGCTCGCGAACTCGGGGCCGAACGTCGCGCCCAGGCGCTCGCGGCCCTGGCCATCGCGGTCGCCCCGCTGGCGATCGGGGCGGGTCACCTGCTCAGCACCACCACCTTCGACCTGCCGGCCTGGGCGCTGTGCTGCTGGCTGGTCGTCCGCATCCTGCGAACCGGGAACGACCGGCTTTGGCTTGCCGTCGGCCTGGCAACCGGCTGCGGGCTGTTCGACAGCGACCTGATCGCCTTCCTGCTCTTCGCCATCGCGGCCGGGCTCGCGATCGGCGGGCCGAGGAGGCCATTTGGCTCGGTCTGGCTCTATGCGGGCGGCGCCGTTGCCGTCGGGCTGTGGGCACCGTACCTGGCCTGGCAAGCCGGGCACGGCTGGCCTGAGCTGGCGATCGCACGGTCGATCGCCAGCGGCGGCTCGGGCACCTCCGCGCCCCGCTGGGAACTGCTGCCGTTCCAGCTCGTCCTGGTCGGTTATCTGGCGCCGGTCGGCGTGGCGGGCCTGGTCCGGCTGCTGCGCGGCGACGCGCTGCGCTGGTGCCGCGCCCTGGGCATCGCCTTCGTGGTCCTGCTGATCATCTTCACGGTCACCGGCGGCAAGCCGTACTACCTCGGCGGGATGTTCCCGGTCCTGCTGGGAGCGGGCGCGCAGCCGGCGCTGGACTGGGTACGCCGCGGCCGGACCACGGTGCGGGCCTGGCTTCTCGCCGCGGCGGCGCTGCTCACCTTGACCGCGATCCCGGTCACCCTGCCGGTGGTTCCGGTCACCGGCCTGCACAGGACGCCCATCGTCGAAGTGAACTACGACGCGGGGGAGACCGTCGGCTGGCCGGCCTACGTCCGCGAGATCGCCTCGGTCTACCGGTCGCTGCCAGAACCGCAGCGCTCTTCGGCGATCGTGCTCGGCAGCAACTACGGCGAGGCAGGCGCCGTGCAGCACTACGGTCCGGCCGATGGCCTGTCCGCCGCCTACAGCGGCGATAACGGATTCTGGTACTGGGGCCCGCCGCCATCCGGGGTCACGATCGCGGTCGCTGTCGGGTTCGACCGCGGCCAGCTAGCACCGTTCTGCGGAAGGCTGCGCCTCGCCGCGCACCTCGATAACCACGTCGATGTCCAGGACGAGGAGCAGGGTGCTCCGGTCTGGGTCTGCTCGTCTCTCCGTGCCCCGTGGAACGCGATCTGGCCGCGCCTGCGCCTCCTGGCCTAGCGAGCGATCTGGCGCGGCATCGGCGTGCCCGCAACCCCGGTCTTTCACGGGCTGGTAGTCACTCGGTAGTGGTGACCGAGGTGCCGCGCGGTGGCGACGAGCGGCCCTGACCGCGGCGGCGGCGGGTGACGCTGAGGGCTGTACAGGACAACGGATGTCGACCGGCGGCCGGGAGTGGCG
>DASPZH010000289.1:0-2944 GCA_035636335.1 Streptosporangiaceae bacterium | reverse complement strand
AGGGCGGCGGGCCTGCCGAGCGCCCGCGCCAGCGCCCTGGTGAACTCGGCGTTCGTCACCGGCTGCGGGGCAGTGAGGTTGAACGGGCCGGCCGCCTCGGCGGACCCGAGCAGGAACCTGAGTGCCCGGACCTCGTCGGCCAGGCTGATCCAGCTTAGGTACTGGCGCCCCGACCCGACCTTGGCCCCGAGGCCGAGCCGGAACGGCGGCAGCAGCCTTCCGAGCATGCCGCCGCGGGGAGTCAGCACGACACCCGAGCGGAAGCTGACAACCCGGATGCCGGTTGCCCGCGCGGGCGCGGCGGCCGCCTCCCAGTCCTGAACCAGCTCAGCGAGGAATCCGGTGCCGGCCGGCGCGCTCTCGTCCACGGCGCGGTCACCGGTCTGGCCGTAGTAGCCGATGGCCGAGGCGCACAGCAGCACGCCAGGCGCCGGATCGGCGGCGGCCATCGCGGTCGCCAGCGCCGTGGTGGAGGCGATCCGGCTGGACCGCAGCAGGGCCTTCCTGGCCTGCGTCCAGCGACCGCGGGCGATCGGCGCGCCCGACAGGTGCACCACGGCATCCAGGCCCCGCAGCGCGGCCGGGTCAAGGCCGGCGTCGGGTGCCTGCGGGTCCCAGCCGACCTCGGTCTCGGCCGCGGGCCGGCGCCGCACCAGGCGGATGACCTCGGTCCCGTCTGCCGCCAGGTCGGCTGCCAGGGTCGAGCCGATCAGCCCGGACGCGGCGGAGATGGCGACTCGCATTGCCCGGCCCTACCTGCCGAACTCCGCCTCGAATGCGCCCTCTTCGAGTCGGTTCTTGATCGTGACCAGGAACCTGGCGGCGTCGGCGCCGTCGACCAGCCGGTGGTCGTAGGTAAGCGCCAGGTACACGATCGACCGCACCGTGATGACCTCGCCGAGATCCTGGTCGTCCACGACCACGGCCCGCTTGTTCACCGTTCCCGTGCCCAGGATGCCGACCTGGGGCTGGTTGATGATCGGCGTGTCGAACAGGGCGCCGCGGCTGCCCGTGTTGGTCAGCGTGAACGTCCCGCCGGTCAGGTCATCGGGGCTGACTTGGCCGGCTCTGGTGCGCGTGGCCAGGTCCGCGATCTTGCGCGCGAGTCCGCCGATGTTCAGGTCGCCCGCGTTCCTGATCACCGGAACCATCAGGCCCCGGTCGGTGTCGACCGCGATGCCCAGGTGCTCGGCGTCGTGGTAGGTCACGGTGCCGTTGGCGGTGTCGATGACCGCGTTCAGCTTCGGGTGCGCCTTCAGCGCCTCGACCGCAGCCAGGGCGAAGAAGGGCAGGAACGAGAGCTTGACGCCCTCTCTGGCCTCGAAGGCGGCCCTGATCCGGTTGCGCAGCCTGGCGATCGCCGTCACGTCTGCCTCGACCACGGTGGTGAGCTGCGCGGATGTCTGCAGTGACTCGACCATCCGCTGCGCGATCACCTGGCGAGCGCGGGACAGCCGCTCGGTGGTCCCGCGCAGGTTCGACGGCGCCGGGATCGTCTTCGGCACCGGCAGGCCGCCGTCGCCCGGCTGCCCGGCCGCCCGCGGTGCCGCCTGCGCCGACGGCGCGGAGGCGGCGGGCGGCTGCACTCCGGGCGGCTGCGTCGCGGGTGCCGTGCCGGGCGCGGGCCGTGGCGCCTCGCCGCCACGACGCTGCCTGGCCGCGTCGAGCACGTCCTGCTTGCGGATCCGGCCGCCGACCCCGGTCCCCATGACCGAGCCGAGGTCGATGTCGTGCTCGGCGGCCAGCTTCCTGACCAGCGGCGTGACGTACGGGCTCTCAGCGCCTGCCGTTCCCTGCGCCGGCGCGGCGGTCGGCTCGGCCGGCGCGGCCTCGGTCTCGGCGTACTCGGGCTGGTACGCCGGCGGCTGGTAGGCGACCGGCGGCAACGACTCGGCGTGGGCGGGCTGGTAGGCGGCGGGCGGCCCGGGCTCGGCGGCGGGTGGCGCCTGATAGCTGGCCGGCGGCTCGGCGTATGGCGGGTATCCGGCCGGCTGGCCGGGCTGCGGATACGCCGGCGGAGCCTGGTAGCCCGGAGTCGGCTGGTAGCCGGCCTGCCCAGCCGGCGGCGGCGGGCCGGACGCCTCCTGCTGCACGTAGGGCTGGGCCTGGGCGGCCGGGGCCTGGTACTCGGGCTGCTCGTACCCGGCCGGCTGGTAGGCCGGCTGTTCGTACCCGGCAGCCTGGGCACCCGCGGCCGGCCCGGCATCGGCGGCCGGCCCCAGCGCGCCGGCCCGAGCGGACTCGGGCGCCGTCCCGGCAGCGCCGTCCTCGTCGATGACGGCAAGCTCGGCGCCGACGGCGACGGTCTCGTCCTCGGCGACGGTGATCCCGCGCAGGACCCCGGAGACGGGGGAGGGGATCTCGGTGTCCACCTTGTCGGTGGACACCTCGAGCAACGGCTCGTCGGCCGAGACGTGGTCACCCTCGTGCTTGAGCCAGCGGGTAACGGTGCCTTCGGTGACGCTCTCGCCAAGTTGCGGCATGGATACGGAGACCGACATGGCTTGCGCTGACTCCTTCGCTCAGATTCCCGCCATTCCTGACACCGGATCAGGAATGGAAGTGCAATGGTTTGCCGGCGAGCGCGAGATGCGCTTCGCCGATCGCCTCCGACTGGGTCGGATGCGGGTGGATGAGCTGCGCCACCTCCGCCGGCAGCGCCTCCCAGTTGTAAATGAGCTGACCTTCCGCGATCAGCTCGCCGACCCGGGCGCCGACGAGGTGGACGCCGAGCACGGGCCCCCCTCCGGCGGTCGCGATCACCTTGGCCGCGCCCTGGGTCTGCAGGATCACGCTCTTGCCGTTCCCGCCGAGGTTGTAGGTGACCTCGACGGTCTCAATCCCGCGCTCGGCCGCCGTCGCGGACGTGATGCCGACGGAGGCCACCTCAGGGTCACTGTAGGTCACTCTCGGTACGCCGTCATAGTCGATCGGGGTGACCGGC
>DASPZH010000288.1:0-4844 GCA_035636335.1 Streptosporangiaceae bacterium | reverse complement strand
CGTCCCCGTCGATCTCGTGATCGACCACTCGGTGATCGCCGACATCTTCGGGCGGCCCGACGCGTTCGACCGCAACGTCGAGCTCGAGTTCTCGCGCAACTCCGAGCGGTTCGCGTTCCTGCGCTGGGGCCAGCACGCGCTTGGCAAGTTCCGTGTGGTCCCGCCCGGCACCGGGATCGTGCACCAGGTGAACATCGAGCACCTGGCGGAAGTGATCATGATCGGCGACGCCGGGCCGGCCGGCGGCGCCGACGGGCTCAGCGTCAGCCTGTACCCGGACACCTGCGTCGGCACCGACTCGCACACCACGATGGAGAACGGCCTCGGCGTGCTCGGCTGGGGCGTGGGCGGCATCGAGGCCGAGGCGGCCATGCTCGGCCAGCCGATCTCGATGCTGATCCCGAAGGTCGTCGGGTTCAAGCTGACCGGCGAGCTGCCGTCCGGCGCGACCGCCACCGACCTGGTCCTCACCATCACCGAGCTGCTCCGGCGGCACGGCGTGGTCGGCAAGTTCGTCGAGTTCTACGGCGAGGGCGTGGCCGCCGTCCCGGTGGCCAACCGCGCCACGATCGGCAACATGAGCCCGGAGTTCGGGTCCACCTGCGCGATCTTCCCGATAGACGGCGAGACCCTGACGTACCTGCGACTCACCGCCCGGTCGGCCGACCATGTCGGCCGGGTCGAGGCGTACGCCAAGGAGCAAGGACTCTGGCACGACCCGGATGCCGCCGAGGCCACCAGGTACTCGCAGCGGCTCGAGCTCGACCTGTCCGCCGTGGTGCCGTCGCTGGCGGGTCCCAAACGGCCGCAGGACCGGATCGCGCTGACCAACGCCAAGCAGGCGTTCCGCGACGCGCTCGGCTCGTACGTGCACGCGCCCGGCCTGGACAACGGCCTCGCGGGCACCTTCCCGGCCTCCGACCCGGTCTCCGGCGGGCTGGACGACCGGCCGTCGTCGCCGTCGCCGGTCACCCTGGAGGACGGCACCCAGACCAGCGTCGACCACGGGTCCGTGGTGATCGCCGCGATCACCTCCTGCACGAACACGTCGAACCCGTTCGTGATGGTCGGCGCCGCGCTGCTCGCGCGCAATGCCGTGGAGGCCGGCCTGACCCGCAAGCCGTGGGTGAAGACCACGCTCGCGCCGGGGTCCAAGGTGGTCATGGACTACTACGAGCGGGCCGGCCTGACCCCGTACCTGGAGAAACTCGGCTTCAACCTGGTCGGCTACGGCTGCACCACCTGCATCGGAAACTCCGGGCCGCTGCCCGAGGAGATCAGCGCCGCGGTGGCGGAGCACGATCTCGCGGTCGTGTCCGTGCTGTCGGGCAACAGGAACTTCGAGGGCCGGATCAACCCCGACGTGAAGATGAACTACCTGGCCTCCCCGCCGCTGGTGGTGGCCTACGCCCTGGCCGGGACCATGGACATCGACCTGACCACCGAGCCGATCGCCACCGGGTCCGAAGGGAAGCCGGTCTACCTGACCGACATCTGGCCGTCGCCGGCGGAGATCGAGGAGGTCGTGCGCGGGTCCGTTGCGCCGGAAATGTTCAGTCGCGACTACGCGGACGTCTTCGCGGGCGATGAGCGGTGGCAAGAGCTCGACGTACCGCCCGGCGAGGTGTTCGCGTGGGACGAGGCATCCACGTACGTGCGGCGCCCGCCGTACTTCGACGGCATGCCCGCCGAGCCGGCGCCGGTGACCGACATCGGCGGCGCGCGCGTGCTCGCGGTGCTCGGCGACTCGGTGACCACCGACCACATCTCCCCGGCCGGCGCGATCAAGGCCGACGGCCCGGCGGGGCAGTACCTGACCGGCCACGGGATCGAGCGGCGCGACTTCAACTCCTACGGCTCGCGGCGGGGCAACCACGAGGTGATGATCCGCGGCACGTTCGCGAACATCAGGCTGCGCAACCAGCTCGCCCCGGGCACCGAGGGCGGCGTGACGCTCAAGCTGCCGGAGGGGACGCAGGCCTCGATCTACGAGGCGTCCCGCGCGTACCTGGAGCAGGGCACGCCGCTGATCGTGCTCGGCGGCAAGGAGTACGGGTCGGGCTCGTCGCGCGACTGGGCCGCCAAGGGCACCGCGCTGCTCGGCGTCCGCGCGGTCCTGGTCGAGTCGTTCGAGCGGATACACCGGTCGAACCTGATCGGGATGGGCGTGCTGCCGCTGCAGTTCAAGCCGGGCGAGAACGCGAGCTCCCTCGGGCTCACCGGGCACGAGGTCTTCGACATCACCGGAATCGAGGCCATGAACGGGGGCCAGACGCCGCGCGAGGTGACGGTGACCGCGGACGGCAAGGAGTTCACGGCGGTCGTGCGGATCGACACGCCGGGTGAGGCCGCCTACTACCGGCACGGCGGGATCATGCCGTACGTACTCCGGTCGCTGCTGGCCAGCGGCTGAACGTGCGGTCGTGACGGCCAGCGGTCGCGGCAGCGCGGGCGAGGTCAGGGTTGGCGGCGCCGGGGCCACCGGGGCCGGCGCGGCCGCCGGGGCCACCGGGGCCACCGGGGCCGGCGCGGCCGGCGCGGGCGGGAGCGGGTCGGCCGCTGCCGGCCTGGCGGCCGGCAGCGGCCTGCTGATCGGCGGGCTGATCGCGGTCGCCTTCAACCTGCGGGCGGCCATCACCAGCCTGCCGCCGATCTACCCCGAGCTGTCGGCGACGGCCGGGTACTCCACGGCCACCGAGTCGGTGCTGGCCGCCGTGCCCGTGCTCTGTTTCGCCGCCTTCTCCGGCCTGGCCCCCGCGCTCGCACGCAGGCTCGGCGACGAACGGGTCGTCGGCCTGGCGCTGGTCCTGCTGGCGGTTGGCCTCGGGATGCGATCGGCCGCGCCCGGCGTGCTGCTGTTCCCCGGGACGATCGTGGCCAGCTCGGCGATAGCGCTGATGAACGTCCTGCTGCCGAGCCTGGTCAAGCGGCGCAGGCCGGACCTGGCCGGCCTGCTCATCGGCCTGTACATGATGTCGCTGACGGTCGGGGCGGTGCTCGGCGCGGCGATCGCGGTTCCGCTGTTCGACGCCGCGGGCGGCGGGACGGCGGCCGTCAGGATCACGCTCGGCATCTGGGCGCTGCCCGCCCTGCTCGCCGTGTTCGTGTGGCTGCCGCAGCTCAGGTTCCGCACCGTGCCCGGGGCCGCGGACGGCCGGCGCGGGGTGCTGGCGATGGCCAGGCACTCGCTGGCCTGGCAGGTCACCGCGTTCATGGGCTTGCAGAGCCTGTCGTACTACGCGACCTTGTCGTGGTTCCCCACGATGCTGCGCGACCACGGCATCGGCGCGGCGGCGGCCGGGAACCTGCTCGCCGTGATGAACGTCGGCAACGCGGTCACCGGGCTGCTCGTGCCCGTGCTCGCGCAGCGGGCGCGGGACCAGCGGCTGATCGCGGTATGCGCCGTGGTCATGATCATGATCGGGCTGGCCGGATCGGCCTTCGGGCCGAACGCGACCGCGGTCGTGTTCGTCAGTGTGCTCGGGCTCGGGCAGGGGAGCGCGTTCAGCCTCGCCGTGTTCCTGTTCGCCGCGCGGGCGGCGGACGGGCATACGGCCGCGGCGCTGTCCGGGTTCGCCCAGGGGATCGGGTACCTGATCGCGGTGAGCGGCCCGCTGCTGCTCGGCTTGCTCAAGTCGGCCACCGGCGGCTGGACGGTCCCGGTGTGGGTCCTGCTCGGCGCCGCGGTCGGCCAGTTGGTCGCCGGCCTGCTAGCCGGCCGGGCCCTGACCATCGGCGCGGCCACGCCCGTCCGGGCTTAGCCGTGGAGGTACGCGGCGGCAGCGCTTCCCTGCGGCGCGACGGCCTTGCCCGCGCCCCAGGCCCGCTGCGTGCCGCCAGCTAGCGCGCAAGCGAGCACCTCGTTGGCGGAGTTGGAACTGACCACGGCCCTGGTCCAGGTCCCGTCGGCGGCTCGCTCGCGCACCAGGGACGGGCTGGCGCCTGAGTTGGCGATCACCCACATGCCGCCGCGGCCGTCACGGCACATCCCGGTGGCCGCGGTCTTGCCCGGCATCGCCAGCTTCTTCCAGCCGTGACCGTCGAAGTGGCCGAGCTTCGGGACTCCGGACACGGACCCGCCGACCCAGACATCGGCCGCAGACAGGGCGAGCACGTGGGTGTACCTGAAGCCGGCGAGCGCGGGCGGTCGCACCCGCCGCCAGGCCGATCCGCCGAAGTGCAGCAGCGCGTTTCCCGTGCTGCCCGCGTTGCCGACGCCCCAGGCGTCGGCCGGGCCGGCCTTGCTGGCCTGGAAGATGCCGCCCGCCGCCCCTTGCACTCGCGTCCACCGGGTTCCGGAGAAATGCCAGGTGCCCGCCCCAGGAAAGCGGTGTCCGCGGGTGCCGAAGACCCAGACGTCGGTCTGGCTGAACGCCATGACGCCGGTGAAACGGGTGCCGGTCTTCCAGCCGCCGCGCGGGGCGGTGCTCCACTTCGCCCCGTTCCAGTGCAGGACGGAGCCGCCTAGGTAGGTCACCGCCCAGATGTCGGTCGGGGCGGGAGCGCTGGCGGCGGTGATCCAGCTATGCGGCCCGGAGGGGAACCGCGCCGATCGGGGCACTCCGTTCCTGATCTGCTCGGCCTCCGGCTGGCCGTGGCCGCCGACATCCGATCCGCCGAGGAACCAGGTCCTGGCCGGGCCGGTCAGGACCACGTCGTACTGGCTCCGGTTGGTCGCCGGGGGGAGATAGTGGATGGCCAGCCGAAGCTGCCACGCGGCCCTGCCTGCCGAGGCGCCAGGGACCGGGCCCCGCGGCGCGCCCGGGGCCGCCGACGCCCCCAGCGTTACTCCCGTCGCAGCCGCGGCCAGCGCCACGATCAGTCCGCGCATGCTCCGCCCGCCG
>DASPZH010000287.1:0-5464 GCA_035636335.1 Streptosporangiaceae bacterium | reverse complement strand
GCCGCCGGTGACCGCGGGTAGGCTGCCAGTGCTTGGAGCGGAGTCGCTGGGAGAGTAGGTGGACGTGCCGCTGCCCGGAGGCTCGCTGGCGGGCCAGGGCGGTTCGCCGCGGCCCGGCGGACCGGCCACGGGCTGCTCGTCCGCTGCCCACGGCGGCCTCAGCGCAGCGCGACGCGGCTCGGCGGCGGCCCAGGGCGGGGCGCTCGCCGTCGCGGGCGGGGACTCGCTGAGTGCCCACGGCGGCCCGCCGCCCGGCCTGGCCGGGGCCGGTCCGGCCTGGGCCGGTCCGGGCGAGAACGGCCGCTGTGACATCGCTGGCATCGGCGTCTCCTCCCCGGCAAGTGTTAGGACGCATTATGTCCAACTAGATCACAGCCAGTGAGCAGATCAGGAAGCCAGGTCGGGCCGAGCCCGGCCGGCGGCGGCGGATGGAGGTGCGGGCGTTGGCTAGTACGGTTAGCGGGCTGACCGCGGCGCTCGGCCACCTGAGCGGCTGGTCGGCCATCGCGCTGATCGCGGCGCTGGTCTTCGGCGAGACCGCCATCTTCCTCGGGTTCGTGCTGCCCGGCGAGGCGGCTGTCGTCTTCGGCGGGGTGCTGGCCAGCCGCGGTCACCTCTCGCTGCTCGTCCTGATCGGAGTGGTGGTCCTCACCGCCGTCACCGGCCCGCTGGTCGGCTACGAAGTCGGCAGGCGGCTAGGCGACCGGCTGTTCACGTCGCGGAAGCTGAACCGGGTCTCCGGGGCGCTCGACCGGGCTCGCACCGCGCTGCGTGACCGCGGTGGCGTCGCGGTGTTCGGCGGCCGTTTCGTCGCGGTGGTGCGGGCGCTGATGCCCGCTGCCGCCGGCGCCGCCGAGATGCCGTACCGGGTCTTCGCGGTCAGCAATCTGATCGGCGGCGTCGTCTGGGGTGTCGGCTACAGCCTGCTCGGATACCTGGCCGGCTCGGCGTACGGCGTGGTCGAGCGCGCGGTCGGTGCCGGGCTCGCGATCGTGGTCGCCGCCGTCGTCATCGGGCTCGTGGCGGTCTGGGCGTGGCGCCGGCACCGGTCCATCGCGAGCAGGCCGCCAGCGGACGCAGGCGAGGCCGGACCGGCCGACCTGTCAGGCTGAGCGCGCCGGGGCTGAGGGCGCCGGGGCTGAGCGCGAGCCGGCAGGTATCAGGCGCGGACGGCGAGGTCGGATTCGTCGGGCACGTCGGGCACGTCGGGCGCGTTGGGCGCATCCGGCGCGTTGGACGCCCGGCCGGCGCTAGGGAATAGGTCGGGGCGCCGGTGCTCCAGGCTTGGCAGCACGGCCCTGACCCTGCCCGTGACCTCGGTGTCCACCTCGCCGGCCACGACCGCGGCGGCCGGACCCAGATCGAGCCTGACGGTTCCCATCGGGTCCACCAGCATGCTCCGGCCGACCCCGGTGGGAGCCGACGTCGGGGGCTCGTGCGGATCGGGGACCTGGCCGGCTGCCGCCACCCAGATCGTGTTCTCGATCGCGCGGGCGCGCACCAGCGTCACCCAGTGCTCCTCCTTGAACAGGCCCGCGCCCCATGCCGACGGGATCACGATCAGCTCGGCGCCGCGCACGGCCAGTTCCCGTGCCAGCTCGGGGAAGCGCACGTCATAGCAGGTGAGAAAGCCAACCTTGAGGCCGGCCAGCTCGGCGATCACGACCTCGGAACCGGGGGCGATGGTCTGCGACTCACGCTGGCCGAGCGCGTCGAAGAGGTGGATCTTGCGATAGGCGGCGACCAGTTCGCCGGCCGAGTCGAAGGCGACGATAGTGTTGTAAACCCGTCCGCCTGGCGCTTTTTCGAATACTCCGGCGGCTAGCGCGACGCCGCTGCCGCGGGCCGCGGCTGACAGCCCGTCGCAGAACGGGCCGTCGAGCGGCTCCGCGACCGCCCGGAGGTCGGCGGAGAACCTCGCCTGTGTTCCCTCCGGGAAGACAGCCAGGTCAGACCCCTGCTCCCTGGCGCTGGTCAGCGCGGACTGAACGCGGCTGAGATTGATGGCGGGCTGGGTACTGGCTGGCATCTGGCACAGAGCGACGCGCATGAGCGAAGCGTACTTCGAGATCGGGCGCGGCGACCGGACCGGGTGCGATACCGGCCGGGTGCGCACCGGCGATCAGCCACGCCGGCTTCGGCTCGGCGCCCGGCCGGATCTGACGGCGGCCGGGTGCCGCGGGCCGGGAACTCCGAGCGGCTGGCCGCTTCTGCGGCAGCGCAGCGACCTGGTCGGACCGGAAGGCCAGCAGCCGCCGCGCCGCCGCGGTGACCGGGCCGGGTGCCCGGCCGTACAGGCTGTGCGCGGACTCCTCCCGCCGGCTGGCGATGCTCACCAGCACGATGGCGGCTACCGGTGCCGCGACCGCGGCGGTGGCGATCGCCGCGCCGATGACTATCCAGAACTGATTCATATCTCCTCCGTTTCGTGTTCCGGTCTGGCCGGCCGTTCGCCGGGCCGACACGTTGGTCTCCTGCCGGGCCTTGGTGCTTTACTCACCGCCGCTCTCCGATTAGCATCGATCCAATGTTCCGACCCATCTAACTCATACCAAACAGTTGGCTGTTTCAAACGATGAGTAAGGGTATGAACTAGCTAACCGGTTGGTGACAATCGCGAGACCGCGAGGGAGGTACACGATGGTTGCGGCCAAGTACCAGCAGATCGCTGACCGACTGCGGGACCAGATCGACAGCGGCGCCCTGCAACCAGGGGAGCGCCTCCCCAGCGAACCTGACCTGGTGGGCCAGTTCGACGCATCCCGGAACACGGTGCGGCTGGCCCTCGCGCTGCTGACCAACCAGGGCCTGGTGGTCACCAGGCAGGGGCTGGGAACCTTCGTCACCGAGCCGGCCAGGCCGTTCACCGCGCTGCTGTCCAGGGTGACGGCGCAGCCGCAGGTCCAGAGCACGTCGACGGTCCTGCCAGAGGTCAGCCGCAGCAGCGCGGAGGCCGAGACGTCGAGGCAGATCGTCGAGAAGTCGCCCGCCTCGGTCAGCGTCGCCGAGAAACTGGAGATCGCGCCGGGCGATCTCGTCGTCGTCCGCCGCAGGAGAGGGACGATCGGCGACGTCCCGTGGATGATGATGGCGTCGTACTTCCCGCTCGACATCTCCGCCGGCACGCCGCTCGAGCAGGCCGGCGAGATCGCGAGCGGCAGCATCAAGCTGCTCGCCGACCTCGGCTACAGTCAGGTCGGATTTGTCGACGAGATCGGCGCCCGGATGCCGAACACCAGGGAGTTCGCGTTCTTCGGCCTGTCCACGGGCACCCCGGTAGTGGTGGTCAACCGCACCGCGTACACGCAGGAGCGCCCGATCAGGATGACCAGGTACGTCTACCGGGCCGACCGGGTCAGGCTGACCCACGAGGTCGGCAGCATCCCGACCCGATACCACAGCGGTTAGCCGCCCGGGTTAGCCGCCCGGGTTAGCCGCCCGGGTTAGCTAAGCGGGCTTGCTGGCTGGTTAGCTGGCCTTCTTGGCCAGTGCGGCGAGCTTGCGGACGAACACGGCCGCCCTGATCGTGCCGAGGCCGGAACTGAGGTCGTATCCCCGCCCCGCGGCCCAGCCGTGCACGGTGTCGTTCTTGCCGTTCTGCCGGAAGCTGACCGTGTTGTTGCCCCTGGTGATGTCCACGATGCCGGACGCGGGCGTCGCCGCCATCTTGTACAGGTCGGCGTTGATCGGCCCGAGCGAGTGCCCGGCCACCTGGTCGGCGAGCGCGATCACGCCAGCGAACAGCGGCGTCGCCTCGCTCGTGCCGCAGATGATCTGCCAGCCCTTCCCGCTGAACGTCTGGTAGATGTCAACCGGATGGCGGCAGGACGCGCTCAGCGAGATGTCGGGCACGCCTCGGCGCGAGCCGACGGCCGAGGCGTCCGCGTTCTGGTACGAGGGCCGGCCGAAGAAGATCGACTTACCGCCGCCGCTGGCCGATGGATAGCCGGGGTCGTTCCATACCTGGTCGGGAGCGGTCCGGTCGCCCCGGCTGTCCAGGCGCAGGTCGGTGCCGCCGACCGCGGTCACCAGCGGATCGCTGGCCGGCCAGGACGTGACCGGCCTGGTGTAGAACGTGGTCATGTCATTGTGGTAGTCGGTCGCGCCGGCGTCCCCCGAGGCACTGACGACGGTGACGTTGTGCGCGGGCTCCGCCGCCTCGAGGTACGCGCCGCGCAGCCCGCGCACCCGGTCCTTCGGGAACGTCTCCTCGGTAGCGCCGAAGCTCTGGCTGATTACGCCGCCTAGCCGGTGATTTATGACGTACTTCTCCGCGGTCACGATCTGCGGGAGGCCGCTGCGCCCCTCGTTCTCCGACACCGGCGTCTCGGCCAGCACGATCCGGGCTCTCGGCGCCATGACGTGCGTCCACTCCACGTCCAGCGTGGTCTCCTCGGCCCAGCCGGTCCTGGTGCTGGTCGGCTTGAAGGCCGGTATCGGGCCGGCCGGGTGGATGATCATCAGCGCCGGCGGCGGGGGCAGCCCGAACTGCCGGTCGAAGACCGCCAGGTCGTGCCCGATGGTCGGGGAGCCGAAGCTGTCCACGATCACGATGGACCGGCCCCTGCCGTTGATGCCCGCGCGCAGCAGGGGGCCGATGAAATACGCGGCGCGGATCTGGGCGGGCGTGTAGCCGCCCGACGGCACCGCGGTCAAGCGCGCCGCCGGGACGCGCAGCATCGGGAACACCGATGCTGGGGCTGTCCGGGCTGTCCGGGCTGTCCGGGCTGTGCGGGCGGCGGCCGTGGCCGTCCGGGTCGTCCGGCCGCCGTGCGCCGCGTGTGTCCCTGATGCCGCGCCAGCCGCCAGCAGCACTCCGGCGGTCGCGCAGCCGGCCGCCCAGCGACCGATCGTCCTGCCTCGGCGCATTCGTACCCCTCTCACCGTTCACCACGTGTTCGGCCGCGGTCACGCAGCGCGACCGGACGGCGGCAACCCTAGCGGCTCGCCGATGGCGCCGCGCCGCGATCGGCCTAGCTCACCTGTCGTCCGCCCGGACCAACCGGGACGGCGGTAACGTTCGCAACCGTCGAGCCATGCTCGCCCCGGTGCTGGCCGTCTCGGTCGGCCTGTCGAACCTCGCCGCGGTCGGCGTCGGCGGAGTCGACCGGCGCACCCGGCCGCGGGTCGGGATTACCTTCGGACTGTTTCGAGGTCGGCCTGCCGGTGGTCGGGCCGGAGTTCGTCGCGCGGTGCGGGGGACCGGGGGAGCGCGGTCAGCGAATCGAGGGAGTCGTCGGCGTCGGCGTCGGCGTCGGCGCCGGTGCGGGCGGTCGGCCGGGCCGCAAGGGGCGATCGGCCGGGCCATGGGCGGTCGCCTGGTTACTCCTTGAGGCTCAGGGCCGCCTTCGGGCAGGAGCGCACCGCGTGCCTGACCGCGTCGCCGAGCCTGGCAGGGACATCGTCGACCTTGATATGCAGGTTGTCCTCGTCGTCTACCTCGAAGACCTCGGGGACCAGCCCG
>DASPZH010000286.1:0-5439 GCA_035636335.1 Streptosporangiaceae bacterium | reverse complement strand
CCGGTGACGACCGCGAAGACGGCGGCGGCGACACCCCAGGCCAGGCCGCCGCCGGTACGCGAGTGCAGGAGCAGCAGGCCGGCCAGCAGCGGGAGCAGCCGGGCCAGGTCGGTCAGCGGCCGCACGACCATGCTCCGCCGGCTCAGCCGCCGCCAGCCCGCCTCCAAGCCCGCGAAGCCGCCGGTGTCGCCCAGCCCCGGCCGCGGGCCGCCGCCCGGCCCCGGGCCGCCCGGCCCCGGCTCGCCCTGCCCCGGCCGGTCCGACGCCGGGGCGGGAACCAGCTCCGCGCCGTCGGACCCGTCCGCCACGTCGGGGACCGTCATGTCGCGTCGCCTGGCGCCTGCCCGGTCGCCACCGCAAGCTGGTCGAGCAGCCGGTCCGCGAGGTCGCGGTCCAGGCCGTGGATGCGGACCGGCCCGGCGGCCGACGCCGTCGTCGCCGTCACGTTGGCCAGGCCGAAGATCCGCTCTCCCACCGACCGGTGGCTGTCGATCGTCTGGATCCGGCTGACCGGGGCGATCCGCCAGTGCACCGAGAACCAGCCTGACCTTGTGTAGAGTGCCTGGTCGGTAACCTCCCAGCGGTGCACCTGGTATCGCCAGCGCGGCATGATCACCGCGTGCAACGCGACCACGGCAGCCGTCGTCACGATCGTCGCCCGCCAGATCGCGGGGAAGCCGCTGATCGCGGCGAGCAGGAGCTCGGTGAGCACGACCGCGCCTCCGCTGACCGCGGCCCTGGTCGTCCAGTAGCTGACCGCGCGCCGGCTGACCCGGTTTCCCGGCGCGCGCAGCCCGGGCAGCAGCGGGTCGGCGGCGAGGCTGTCGGTCGTCATCCCTCTAGGGTGCCACCAGCCGGGCAGTGATTTGAAAGCGATTAAGAACTTCCGTGGTTTAACCGGCCACCGCAGGCTATTCTGCCGGGGCCTTTCCGGAATGCGAAAGGGCGAACCGAATACAAAGCGGGCCAATCTGGCGGACCGTTAGCCGGCGCGGCGACACGCCCTAACTGCCCTGGTGCCAGGACGCCAGGTACTCCTGCTGCGCGCTGGTCAGCTCGTCGATCCTGGCCCCGGCGGCGGCCAGGGTCAGCCGGGCGACCTGGGCGTCGATGGCCGCGGGCATCGGGTGCACGCCGGCCGCCAGCCCCGTTCCCCCGCTGATCAGCCACGTCAGCGCGAGCGCCTGGGCGGCGAAGGACAGGTCCATCACGGCGGCCGGGTTGCCCTCCGCCGCGATCAGGTTCACGACCCGGCCCTCGGCCAGCAGGATCAGACGCCTGCCGGTGTCGAGCACGTACTCGTCGGCGTGCGGGCGGACCCCGCGGTTGACCTCGACCGCGAGGTCGGCGAGCGCGCGGACGTCGATCTCGACGTCGAAGTGACCCGCGTTGGCGAGCACCGCGCCGTCGCGCATGACCTCCAGGTGCGGGACGGTGATCACGTCCCGGGAACCGGTGGCCGTGATGAACACGTCCCCGGCCGGCGCCGCGTCCGCCATCGGCAGCACCCGGTATCCGCACATGATCGCGTCGAGCGCGCGGACCGGGTCGACCTCGGTGACGATCACCTGGGCGCCGAGACCGGCGGCGCGCCCGGCGATCGCGCTCCCGCACGAGCCGTAACCCGCCACCACGACGGTCTTGCCCGCCAGCAGGATGTTGGTGGCCCGGAACAGCCCGTCGATGACCGACTGGCCGGTGCCGTAGCCGTTGTCGAACATGCGCCTGGTCACCGACGCGTCCGCGGCCACGACCGGGAAGGCCAGCGTGCCCGCCGCCGCCATCCGCCGCAGCCGCGCGACCCCGGTCGACGTCGACTCGCAGCCGCCGGCGACTCCGGGCAGCAGTTCGGGGCGCTCGGCGTGCAGCGTGTTCACCAGGTCGCCGCCGTCGTCCACGAGGAGGTCGGGCGCGCCGTCCAGGGCGCGGTGCAGATGGGCGTAGTACGTCTCCCTGTCCACTCCCGACTTGGCGTTAACGGAAACCTCCGGCCGACTCGCCAGCGCCGCGGCGATGTCGTCCTGGGTGGACAGCGGGTTCGACGCCGCGAGGTGGACCCGCCCCCCGGCCGCGGTGAGCAGCCCGACCAGAACGGCGGTCTCCGCGGTGATGTGCAGGCAGGCCGCGATCGAGCGCCCCTCGAACGGACGGCTCGTCGCGTACTCCTGCCGCAGCAGGCCGATCACCGGCATCGCGCGCTCCGCCCACGCGATCCTGGCGAGCCCGCTCTCGGCCAGCCCCGGATCGGCGACATCAGACGCAAACCCGCCGTCCCCGCTGCCCAGCCCACTACCCCCCTCGCCCAGCCGGTCACCTCTCTCACCCGGCCCGCCGGCGCCGCTGCCCGGACCGTCGCCCCGCTCGCCCGCCCCGCTCCTCCGCTCGCCCGCCCCGCTCCCCTGCTCGCCCGGCCTATCGCCACTCACTCCACTCACTCCAACCCCACTAATCGCAGTTCCCAACAGTAACCAGACCTCTCGCCCGCGACCGCGCTCCAGCAGGAACATCGATGTGGCAACGATGTCCTTCCGGCTGCTGCCGGCTGAACATCGATGTTGCCTGAACCCCGCCGCTGCGGGCATGGGTGTGGCAGCGATGTTCGTGCGGGAGGCGCCGACGGTATGGGGCACCGGGCGCCGGGCAGTGTCGGCGGTGAGCGTCAGTAGCGGTAGTGGTCGGATTTGTACGGACCCTCGAGGGGGACGCCGATGTAGTCGGCTTGCTCCTTGCTGAGTTCGGTCAGGTGGACGCCCAGGGCGTCCAGGTGCAGGCGGGCGACCCGCTCGTCGAGGATCTTGGACAGCACGTGCACGCCGAGCGGGTACTGGTCGGTCCTGGCGAACAGCTCGATCTGGGCCAGCACCTGGTTGGTGAAGCTGGACGACATCACGAAGCTCGGGTGACCGGTCGCGTTGCCCAGGTTCAGCAGCCGGCCCTCGGACAGCAAGATGATCGAGTGCCCGTCGGGGAACACCCACTCGTCGACCTGCGGCTTGATCGTGTTCCGCCGGATGCCGGGCAGCCTGGCCAGGCCGGCCATGTCGATCTCGTTGTCGAAGTGCCCGATGTTCCCCACGATGGCCTGGTGCTTCATCCGGCTCATGTGCTCGGCCGTGATGATGTGCCGGTTGCCGGTCGCCGTGACGAAGATGTCGGCGCTGGCGACCACGTCGTCGAGCGTGCAGACCTGGTGGCCGTCCATCGCCGCCTGCAGTGCGCAGATCGGGTCGATCTCGGTGATGATCACGCGGGCGCCCTGGCCGCGCAGCGACTCTGAGCAGCCCTTGCCGACGTCGCCGTAGCCGCAGACGACGGCCACCTTGCCGCCGATGAGCGTGTCCGTGGCCCGGTTGATGCCGTCGATCAGCGAGTGCCGGCAGCCGTACTTGTTGTCGAACTTGGACTTGGTGACCGAGTCGTTGACGTTGATCGCGGGGAACCGCAGCGTTCCCGCCTTCGCCATCTCGTACAGCCGGTGGACGCCGGTCGTGGTCTCCTCGGTCACGCCGAGTACCTGTCCGGCGGCCTTGGTCCACTTGAGCGGGTCGGCCGCGAGGCTCTCCTTGAGCAGGCCGAGGATGACGTGCCACTCCTCGGGATCGTCGTCTGCACCAGCGGGCACCTCGCCCGCGGCCTCGAACTCGGCGCCCCGGTGCACCAGCAGGGTCGCGTCGCCGCCGTCGTCGAGCAGCAGGTTGGGGCCGTGCCCGTCCGGCCAGGTCAGCGCCTGGTTGGTGCACCACCAGTACTCTTCGAGCGTCTCGCCCTTCCAGGCGAATACCGGGATGCCGCGCGGGTCATCCGGCGTGCCATCTGGCCCGACGGCGACGGCCGCGGCCGCGTGGTCCTGGGTGGAGAAGATGTTGCAGCTCGCCCACCGGACCTGGGCGCCGAGGGCGACGAGGGTCTCGATCAGGACGGCCGTCTGCACCGTCATGTGCAACGACCCGGTGATCCGCGCGTTGGTCAGCGGCTTCGAGCCCCCGTATTCCTCGCGCAACGCCATCAGGCCGGGCATCTCATGCTGGGCCAGCCTGATCTCGTTCCGGCCGAACTCGGCCAGCGAGAGATCGGCGACCTTGAAGGGTAGGGGCTCGGCGGCCATCTGCGCTCCTCGTCGTCGGGCAGTGATCGGGTATCGGTAAGTCCGACGGTACGGGACCGGACCGCCCGACCGCACCCCCGTGTTGCCGTTTCTAACAAGAAATTGTTAAAATCGATCGCATGCGCATCACCGAGGCCGCCGCACGGCTCGGCATCTCCCCGCGGATGCTGCGATACCGGGAGGAACTGGGACTTCTCCCGGCTGTCCGGGCACGGAGCCTGTCGGGACGGCACCGGCAGTTCGGTGCCGCGGAGCTGGACGCCGCCGCCTGCGGCCTGGCGATCGAGCAGCGCTACGACATCAGCCCAGCCGCGCTCGCGTTCGGCCTGCGGGTGCTGACCGACCCGGCAGCGCGGGCCCAGATCGCCGAGCTCGGCCGCCGGACCGGCAGGATCAGGCCGCTTCCCGCGATGGCGCTGGACTTCGAGAAGGAGCGCGCGCTCCGGCTGCTCGGCAACCCGCCCGCGAGGCGGGCGGCAGACGCGCCCGCGCGGCCGGCTGCCCCGCCGAGGCGGTAGCCGTCACTGCCTCTCGGGCGAGTCCTGCGGTGCCCGCGGGTCCTGCGGTGCCCGCGGGTCCTGCGGTGCCCGCGCCTGCGGAGCCCCGGGGTCCTGCGGTGCCCGCGGTGCCCGCGCGGCGCGGGCGGCCCTGACCGCGGGGTCGGCCGCGTCCTGCCGCGACGCCTCGTACAGGTCGGGCTCGAGGTAGATCAGCCCGGCGATCGGTACCGCCGCCCTGATCCTGCGTTCTGCCTCGTTGATGCCGGTCACGATCCGCTCGGCCGACTCGCCGCGGCTGACCGCCACCTTCGCGGCCACCAGCAGCGAGTCCGGGCCGACGTGCAGTGTCCGCAGGTGAATCACCCGGTCGATCTGCGGACTGTTCTCGATCGCCGCCACGATCGCGCGCTGCACGTCCGGGCTGGCCGACTCCCCGATCAGCAGGCTCTTCATCTCCCCGGCGAGCACGACGGCCACGCTGCCGAGGAGTACCCCGATCGCGATCGACCCGGCGCCGTCCCACCGGCCGTTGCCGGTGATCGTCGACAAGGTCACGGCACACAGCGCGAAGCCCAGGCCGATCAGCGCGGCGAAGTCCTCGAGCAGCACGACGGGCAGCTCGGGAGCCTTGGCGCGCCTGATGAAGGCCCGCCAGCTAATCCGGCCCCGGGACTGGTTCGACTGGCTGATCGCGGTGCGGAAGGAGAACGCCTCGAGCGCGATCGCCACCCCGAGCACCGCGAACGCGACGACCGGCGAGAGCACGTGCTCGGGGTGCCTGATCCGGCTGACGCCCTCGTACAGCGAGAAGATCGCGCCGACCACGAACAGCAC
>DASPZH010000285.1:0-5610 GCA_035636335.1 Streptosporangiaceae bacterium | reverse complement strand
TCCGGGCCGGCCCCCGGGGGCATGATGCGGTACGGCATCCCGGCGTACCGGCTGCCGAGAGCGGTCATCGACGCCGGGATCGGGCGGATACTCGGCATGGGCGTGCGGCTGGAGTCCGGCCTCACGGTGACCGACGTCCGCCGGGCCATGGCCGACGACGGCTTCGACGCCGCGTTCCTGGCGGTCGGCGCCCAGGTCGGCAAGCGCGCCTACATCCCGGCCGGCGACTCCGCGAAGATGCTCGACGCGGTGTCGTACCTGCACGACGCGAGCGGTGACCAGCCGCCGCTGCTCGGGCGGCGGGTCGCCGTCTACGGCGGCGGCGACACGGCGATCGACGCCGCCAGGACCGCGCGGCGGCTCGGCGCGACCGACGCGGTCATCGTCTACCGGCGGACCAGAGGGCAGATGCCCGCCCACGACATCGAGGTCGAGGAGGCCGCGGCGGAGGGCGTGCGGCTGATGTGGCTGTCCACGATCGCCAGGGCAGACGGCGAGACGCTGACCATCGAGAAGATGGAGCTCGACGAGACCGGGTTCCCGCGCCCGACCGGCGAGCTCACCGAGCTTGCCGCCGACGCGGTGGTGCTCGCGCTGGGGCAGGAGACCGACCTGTCGCTGGTCGGCGGCGCCGACGGGATCGGCGTCGCCGACGGCGTGGTGCAGGTCGGCGGCGACCAGATGACCGGCTGCCCTGGCATCTTCGCCGGCGGCGACATGGTCAAGGGCGAGCGGACCGTGACCGCCGGGATCGGCCAGGGCAAGCGGGCGGCAAGCTGCATCGACGCCTGGCTGCGCGGCGCGTCCTGGCGCCAGCCCGAGCCGGCCGCACTGGCGGACTACGACCAGCTCAACACCTGGTACTACGCCGACGCCCCGGCCACCGTCAGGCCGGAGCTCGACGTGGCCCGCCGGGTCACCACCTTCGACGAGGTGGTCGGCGGCCTGGACGAGTCCAACACGCGGTTCGAGGCGCGCCGGTGCCTGTCGTGCGGCAACTGCTTCGAGTGCGACAACTGCTTCGGCGTCTGCCCCGACAACGCGATCATCAAGCTCGGGGGGCGCTACGAGATCGACCTCGACTGCTGCAAGGGCTGCGGCATGTGCGCCGCCGAGTGCCCGTGCGGCGCGATCGCCATGGTCCCCGAGCAGACCTAGCCACCTGGGTGATTACCGACGACGTACGCCGCGGCATCGAGAACGGGGGCGGCCCCGAGGGACGGGCGTGGATCGGGGCGCTGCCGGCGATCGTCGACCGGGTCTGCGCGGCCTGGTCGCTGACCACCGGGCCGGTTCTGGAGGGCGGAAAGGCTGCGCTCGTGATGCGGGTACGGCGAAGTGGTAAGGACGCCGTACTCAAGATCGCACCGCCTGGCGTGGAGTTCGCGAGCGAGATCGCGACGATCGCGGCCGCCGGCGGACGCGGGTACGTCCGGCTGCTCGCGCATGACCTGAGCGTCAATGCGGCGCTGCTGGAACCGCTCGGCGATACGCTCCAGGCCAGCCCATCATCCGTGGCGGACAAACTTGACGTTCTGGCCGCGACCCTGATCCAGGCGTGGAGGACGCCGAAGCCGCCGGCGACCGGCCGGCACAAGGCCGCGGATCTCATTGAGGACATCGCCGCCGACTGGGAGCGGCTCGGCCATCCCGGCTCCGGCGCGCTCAAGGACACCGCGATCGAGTACGCCCGGCGCCGGCTCGACGCCACCGGTGCGCAGACGGTGCTGTGCCACGGCGACCCGCATCCGGCCAACGCGCTCGCCGTCACTCGCCCGCGGCCCGGCGCCGAGTCCGGTTACGTCTTCGTCGACCCGGCCGGGTTCATCTGCGAACCCGCGTACGACCTCGGCGTCACCGTCCGTTCCTTCACCGGCGAGGTGCTCGCCTGCGACGATCCGGTGACTCTGCTCCGCGCCTGGTGCGCCATGCTCGCCGGCACGACCGGAGCCGACGCCCAGGCGATCTGGGAGTGGGCACTCATCGAGCGCGTCTCGTCGGGCTTGTTCCTGATGATCTGCGGCCACCACGACGAAGGCCGCGCCCACCTGGACTCGGCCGAGCACCTGATCCGGTGAACCGCACCGCACCGCACTGGCCGTTCGTCCTGGCCGCCCGGGACGTTCGACCTGTTCATCTGGCCATGGTCCGAGCGTAGCTTGAGAAAGTAGCGCCGCCGTTTCCACGGGTTCCTACCGCAGCACCAGAGTTCGCCTTCCTGCGCGGACGGCGTGGCACACACCTGCAAATGGCCGCACCGCACAGGACGGGAAACATGTCATGACAACCACACAGCATTCGGGACCATCGGGACCGTCCGGGCTAACGACAGTGAGCGACCGGGTGGCGTTCGTGACCGGCGGCACCCGCGGAATCGGCGCCGCCATCTGCCGCGAGCTGGCTACCGCGGGTGCGGACATCGCGGCAGGCTTCTGGCGCGGCCATGAGAGCGCCGAGAAGTTCCTGGCCACCATGACTGCTGACCATCCGGGGCGGAGCATCACGGTGCACGAGGGGAACATCGGCGCCGCCGAGGACTGCCGACGGGTGCTGAACGAGGTTATCGACCAGCACGGCCGGCTCGACATCCTGGTCAACAACGCCGGCATCACGATCGACCGGACCGTCGCCAAGATGACCGACGAGGACTGGCAGCGGGTCATCGCCGTCAACCTGTCCGGCGCGTTCTTCATGGCCCAGGCGGCCGTCGAGCACATGATCGGCCGCGGTACGGGCCGGATCATCAACGTGTCATCGGTCATCGGGGAAACCGGCAATATCGGCCAGGTCAACTACGCGGCATCGAAGTCGGGTCTCTTCGGACTGACGAAGTCGCTGGCCAAGGAGGCGGTCTTCCAGCTCAGCCGCGCTCAGCGCCCGGTGGGCGACGGCATCGGCCTGACCGTGAACGCGGTCACCCCGGGATTCATCGCCACCGACATGCTGGCCACCATCCCGGACAAGGTGCTTGACCGGATCCGTGCTCAGATCCCGGTTGGCCGGCTCGGCAAGCCCGAGGAGATCGCCAGGGTCGTGTGCTTCCTCGCGGCCGACCAGTCGGCGTACATCACCGGACAGATCTGGGCCGTCAACGGCGGCATGGATATGTGACGAGGACGAGCGGAAGGCATCTAGCCATGAGCAATCGAGATGTTGTCGTCCTGTCCGGAACGCGAACGGCGATCGGCAAGTACGGCGGCGGTCTCGCCGCCGTCCCTCCGTGCGACCTGGCCGCGACCGTCGTGCGGGAGGCGGTCGGCCGGGCCGCCGTCGACCCGGCGGATGTCGGCCATGCGGTCTTCGGCCACGTGATCCACACCGAGGTCAGGGACATGTACCTGGGCCGCGTCGCCGCCGTGGGCGGCGGCCTCCCGGTCGAGACGCCGGCCTTTACGCTGAACCGGCTGTGCGGCAGCGGGTTGCAGGCCATCGTGTCAGCCGCTCAGGCGATCCTCCTCGGTGACTGCGACGTCGCTGTCGCAGGCGGGGCCGAGTCCATGAGCCGCGGGCAGTACTGGGTTCCCGGCCTGCGGTGGGGACAGCGCATGCAGGACGGCGTTGTCGTGGACGCGATGGTCGGTGCGCTGACCGATCCGTTCGATGGCTGCCATATGGGCGTGACCGCCGAGAACGTCGCTGAGGACTACGGCGTCACGCGGGCTGACCAGGACGCGCTCGCGGTGGAGAGCCACCGGAGGGCGGCGGCAGCCGTCACCGCCGGCTACTTCAAGGAGCAGATCACGCCCGTGCACGTGCCAGGCAGGAAAGCCGCGGTGATCGTCGACGAAGACGAGCACATCAGGCCGGGCCTGACGACCGACGACCTGGCGCGGCTCCGGCCCGCGTTCGCGGATGCCGGCACGGTAACCGCGGGTAACGCCTCGGGCGTCAACGACGCCGCCGCCGCGGTCGTCCTGGCCACCGCGGAGTTCGCCGAGCGGCAAGGCCACCGCCCGCTGGGGCGGCTCGTCGCCTACAGTCACGCCGGCGTCGAGCCGAGGATCATGGGGATGGGCCCGGTGCCGGCTGTTCGCAAGGTACTCGACCGGGCCGGCCTGACGGTCGGTGACATCGATATCTTCGAGGTGAACGAGGCCTTCGCCGCCCAGGCCCTGGCGGTCATCCGCGAGCTCGACCTGCCGCGGGAACGGACCAACCCGAACGGCAGCGGCGTCTCGCTCGGTCACCCCATCGGGGCCACCGGCGCTATTCTCACCGTGAAGGCACTGTACGAGCTGCGCCGGATTGGCGGCCGTTATGCGCTGGTCACGATGTGCATCGGCGGAGGCCAGGGTATTGCCGCCATATTCGAGGGACGATGAGCGGCCAGGACGCGGCCTGGCAGGCCGCATCTAACGCGAGCGAGGTACTGGGCCCGGAAAGCAGCTTGTTCGCGGCTGTGGATCCGGCCGACCTCGGGACCTCCACGCTCGCCGTGCTCGCCCGCGCGGCGGCTCACCCTCAGCAGGTCGGCGCTGCCTGGCTGCGTTTCGCGGCGGCGGTCGGCCGGGCCTGGCCCGCCGCGTTCGGCCGGTGGCTCGGATCGGACGCGGAGCAGGGCGCGGCGGCAGACCGCACGGACCGCCGCTTCGCCGACCCGGCGTGGGCCGGCAGCCCTGCCTACAACGCGCTGCTTCAGGGATATCTCGCCGCCAGGCGCCTCGCCGACGATCTGCTTGCCGCGGGCCACGGCGAGCCGGTGAGCGACCAGAAGGCGGAGCTTGCCGTCCACTTCGCCCTCGACGCTCTGGCTCCGACGAACTTCCTGCTGACCAACCCGGCGGCGCTCAAGCGGGCCTTCGAGACCGGCGGAGCGAGCGTGCTCGCGGGAGCGCGCAACTTCGTTGACGATCTCGCCCACAACGGCGGGCGCCCGCGCCAGGTGGATACGACGCCGTTCGAGCTCGGCCGCAACCTTGCGGCAACGCCGGGGCAGGTGGTCTTCCGCAACGATCTCATCGAGCTCATTCAGTACGCACCGCAGCGCAAGCGGGTGCGTGCCGTGCCGTTGCTGGCCAGCCCCCCGTGGATCAACAAGTACTACGTGATGGACCTGGCTCCCGGCCGGAGCTTCATCGAATGGGCGGTCCAGCACCGGCGTACCGTCTTCGCGATCTCGTACCGCAATCCTGACGCTTCCATGAGCCAGGTGACCCTCGACGACTATCTCGTTCACGGCCCGAGCGCCGCCCTGGACGCGATAGCCGACATCACCGGATCGGAAAAGGTCGACATCGTCGGGCTCTGCCTCGGCGGCGCCCTGACGGCCATGCTTGCCGCCTATCTCGCGGGTAGCGGCGATCCCCGGGTCGGCTCGCTGACGCTGCTGAACACGCTGCTCGACTACGGCCAGCCGGGAGTGCTCGGCGCCTTCGCGGATACGCGGACGATCGCCAGGCTCGACGCCGCGATGGCGCGCACCGGCGTCATGTCCGGCACGAAGATGGCTGCTACCTTCGACGTCCTGCGGGCCAACGACCTGATCTTCAACTACGTGGTCTCGAACTGGCTGATGGGCCAGCAGCCGCCGGCCTTCGACATCCTGGCCTGGAACGCGGACAGCACGAGGCTGCCAGCGGCGATGCACACCTTCTACCTGCGCTCGCTGTA
>DASPZH010000284.1:0-5004 GCA_035636335.1 Streptosporangiaceae bacterium | reverse complement strand
TTCCATCCACGGGTATTCCTTATATTCCCGACACCGCGGGCGGCACCGCGTTCATGTACCACATCGAGGTGGGCGGGCGGCTGAAGCCGCGCGCCCCGGCGACTCCCCCGCGGCTCCGGGCGGCTCGCCCGAATCAGCGGTATTCGGGCGGGCGCGAACGGGGAATGGGGACTGGTGCACCGCGCCCGGCGGTCATAAGTTTGGCATCAGGCGCACCAGCCGTTCCCCGGAGGAGCCAGCGCATGACCCACATCAACGTGACTGTCGACGGCGTCAGCTACGTCGACGATGTAGAGCCCAGGCTTTTGCTCGTCCACTACCTACGGGACGTGCTCGGCAAGACCGGCACCCCGATTGGCTGTGACACCTCCAACTGCGGTGCGTGCACCGTGCTAATGGACAGCGTCTCCGTCAAGAGCTGCTCGGTCCTGGCCGTGCAGGCCGACGGCACCGAGATCACCACGATCGAGGGACTCGCCAACGGCGAGTGGCACCCGCTGCAGAAGGCGTTCAACGCCGAGCACGCGCTCCAGTGCGGCTACTGCACCCCGGGGATGATCCTGGCCTCGACGGACCTGCTCAAGGACAACCCGAGCCCGACCGACGAAGAGATCCGGGAGGGGCTCGAGGGCAACCTGTGCCGCTGCACCGGCTATGAGAACATCGTCCGCGCCGTCCGGCGCGCCGCACAGGCAGGAGCCGGCCAGTGACCGCCACCGCCGAATCACCCGCCGCCGAGCTCGGACGGGCCCGCACCCGCAAGGAAGACGCCAGGCTGGTCACCGGCCAGACCACGTGGACCGACAATCTCGTGCTGCCCGGCATGCTGCACATGGCGTTCCTACGCAGCCCGTACGCGCACGCCAAGATCACTTCGGTCGACGTCAGCGCGGCCAGGGACCAGCCAGGAGTGGTCGCCGCGTTCTCCGGCGCCGACTTCGCCGACGAGCAGGGCAGCCTGCCGTGCGCCTGGCCGGTCACCCCCGACATCATCATCCCGGCGCACCCGCCGATGGCGACCGAGGAGGTCCGCTACGTCGGCGAGGCGGTCGCCGTCGTGGTCGCCCGCGACCGATACACCGCGGCCGACGCGCTGGCCTCGATCGACGTCAGCTACGAGCCGCTCGAACCGGTGCTCGACATCAGGACGGCGCTCGACGACGGCGCGCCGAAGGTGCACGAGACCGGCAACAAGAGTTACGAGTTCGTGTTTCCCACGGCCGGCGACATCGACGCCGCCTTCTCCGGCGCGGCCGTGGTGGTCGAGCGCGACTACCGGCAGCAGCGGCTGATCCCGTCCGCGATGGAGCCGCGGGCCGTGGTCGCCTCCTGGATCGGTGACGATGTCACGCTCTGGTCGGCGACCCAGATCCCGCACGTGCTCCGGTTCGCGATCGCCGCGTTCTTCGGCATCCCCGAGCAGTCCATCCGGGTCATCGCGCCCGACGTGGGCGGCGGCTTCGGCTCCAAGCTCCAGGTCACGGCCGAGGAGGTGCTCGCCATCCTGGTCTCGCGCAGGCTCGGCAAGCCGGTCAAGTGGACCGAGTCGCGCAGCGAGGGCAACATGACCGTGCACCACGGGCGCGACCAGTGGCAGCGGATCGCCATCGCAGCCGACAGGGACGGCCGGATCCGCGGGCTGAAGGTCGACCTGCTCGCCGACATGGGTGCCTACCTGATGCTGGTCACCCCCGGCGTGCCGATACTCGGCGCGTTCATGTACCCGGCCATCTACAAGATGGACGCCTACTCGTTCCGGTGCACGGGCATCTTCACGACCAAGATGCCGACCGACGCCTACCGCGGCGCGGGCCGCCCCGAGGCGACGTTCGCGATCGAGCGGATCATGGACGAGCTCGCCGTCGAGCTGGGCATGGAGCCGCTGGAGCTGCGCGAGCGGAACTGGATCAAGCACGCCGAGTTCCCGTACACCACGATCGCCGGCCTGACCTACGACTCGGGGAACTACGAGGCCGCCACCGCCCGGGCCAAGGAGCTGTTCGGCTACGACGCGCTGCGCGCCGAGCAGGCAGACCGGAACGCGCGCGGTGACACGGTCAGGCTGGGCATCGGGATCTCGACCTACACCGAGATGTGCGGCCTGGCCCCGTCCCGGGTGCTCGGCTCGCTGTCCTACGGCGCGGGCGGCTGGGAGCACGCCTCGATCAGGATGCTGCCGACCGGCAAGGTCGAGGTGGTCACCGGGTCGAGCGCGCACGGCCAGGGCCACGAGACGGCGTGGAGCCAGATCGTGGCCGACCAACTCGGCGTGCCGTTCGAGGACATCAGGGTCCTGCACGGCGACACTCAGGTCGCGCCGAAGGGCATGGACACCTACGGCTCCCGGTCGCTGACGGTCGGCGGGATGGCCGTGGTCGGCGCGTGCGACAAGGTGATCGAGAAGGCCAAGGTGATCGCCGCGGCCATGATCGAGGCCTCGCCCGATGACATGGAGTGGACGCCGGGGCACTTCTCGGTTCGCGGCGACCCGGAAAAGAGCGTCGCGATCCAGGAGGTGGCGCTGGCCACGTTCGCGGCGCACAACCTGCCGGACGGCGTCGAGCCCTCGCTGGACTCGGACGCCACCTACGACCCGGAGAACTTCTCGTTCCCGCACGGCACCCACCTGTGCGCCGCTGAAGTGGACACCGAGACCGGGATGGTGACGATCAGGTCCTACGTGGCCGTGGACGACATCGGCAAGGTGGTCAACCCGCTGATCGTGGACGGCCAGGTGCACGGCGGCATCGCCCAGGGCATCGGCCAGGCGCTGTACGAGGAGGCCGTGTACGACGACGCGGGCAACCTGCTGACCACGACCCTGGCCGACTACCTGGTGCCGTCGGCGGCCGACCTGCCGTCCTACATCACCGACCGGACGGAGAGCCCGGCCGACAACCGGCTCGGTGTCAAGGGCGTCGGCGAGGCCGGCACGATCGCGTCGACCCCCGCGGTGGTGAACGCGATCGTGGACGCGCTCAGGCCGCTCGGAGTCAGGGATGTCACGATGCCGTGCACCCCGGAACGCGTCTGGCGCGCGCTCCAGACGGCCGCCGGCAACGGCGCGGACAGCAAGGGAGGCGCGGCATGATCCCGGCCAAGTTCGAGTACGTCAAGCCCGGCTCGCTCGACGACGCCGTGCAGGCGCTGGCGGCCGGCGGCGAGGACGCCAAGGTGATCGCCGGCGGGCAGAGCCTGTTGCCGCTGCTGCGGCTGCGGCTCGCCTACCCCGACCTGCTCGTCGACCTGGGCGGCCTGGTAGAGCTGCGCGGTGTCGCCGACTCGGGCGACTCGCTGCTGATCGGGGCGTGCACCACGCACTACCAGCTCGTCCATGATCCGCTGGTGGGCGAGCACTGCGGGATCCTGGCGCAGGCCGCCGGGACGGTCGCCGACCCCGCGGTGCGGCACCGCGGCACGCTCGGCGGATCGCTGTCGCACGGCGATCCCGCCGGTGACCTGCCCGCCGTGGTGCTCGCGCTCGACGCCACGATGGTCGCGCGCGGCCCGGGCGGCGAACGGCAGATCGCCGCCCGCGACTTCTTCGTCGACTACCTGACCACGGCACTGGAACCCAGCGAGATCCTGACCGGGGTACGGGTGCCCAAGCTCGGCGGGGACTGGGGCTATCGTTACGAGAAGTTCCACCGGACCGCGCAGGCCTGGGCGATTGTCGGAGTGGCCGCTTTGGCCAGGCGATCGAACGGGCACGTGGCGCAGGCCAGGGTCGGGCTGACCAACATGGGGTCGGTCCCGGTCAGGGCCAGTGCCGTCGAGGCAGCCGCAGCGGGCGCGGAGGCGACCCGCGAGGCGCTGAACGCGGCAGCCGCCAGCGCAGCCGACGGGACCGAACCACCGGCGGACCTGCACGGAGCGCCCGACTACCGGCGCCACCTGGCGCGGGTCCTGACCGGCCGAGCACTGGCAGCGGCGGCGGGAGCCTAGCAACATGGAACTAGAGCACTCATTCACCGTCCCGGTCCCCAAGAGCCGGGCCTGGGATGTGCTGCTCGACGTCGAGAGGGTGGCGCCCTGCATGCCGGGCGCCACCCTCGACTCGGTCGACGGCGACGAGATTCGCGGCCGGATCAAGGTCAAGGTCGGCCCGATCAACATGACGTACGCAGGTACGGCCCGCTTCATCGAGAAGGACGCCGAGGCGGGCGTCGTCAAGCTCGAGGCATCGGGCAAGGAGACCAGGGGCGCGGGCACCGCGTCGGCCTCGGTCCGCTCGGTGCTCGAAGACCGCGGCGAGGAGACCCACGTCACCGTGCTCACCACGCTGAACGTGACCGGCAAGCCCGCCCAGTTCGGCCGCGGCGTGCTGAACGAGGTCGGCGGCAAGCTGCTCAGCATCTTCGCCGCCAACCTGGCCACGACGCTCGGCGAGACCGACGGCGCCGGCACCGGCGCTGGCGCTGGCGCCCCGGATTCAGCCGCGGGCGCGGGCGCGGAGCAGGCCGCAAGCGCCTCGGGGACCGTGGCCGGATCCGACCAGCCGCTCGACGATCTCAAGCTGCCGGCCAGGGCGGTCAGCAGCCTGGGGCGCGAGAACATCACGACCGTCAGCCAGCTAGCAACCAGGACCGAGGACCAGTTGCTGGCCATCGACGGCATCGGCCCCGCGTCCATCGTCGACATCAAGGCGAAGCTGGCCGATCTCGGCCTCTCCCTCGGCCAGCCCGCCGCGCCCGGCGCTCCGCCCGCCGCTGCTCCGCCCGCCGCTGCTCCGTCCGGTGCCGCACCATCCTCGGCCGACACCGCGGAATCGGCTGCCGGTGCCGCCACACCCGTCGCCGGCCCCCCCGCCGACGAGACCAGTGCCGCCGAGACCAGTGCCGCCGCGCCGCACCCGCCGGCCGCCCGCGAGGCCGCCCATCAACTCGAAGACGACGCGATCAACCTGCTCAAGGTCGCCGGCATGCCGGTGCTCAAGCGAGCGATCCCGGTACTCGTGGCCGTCGCCGCCGCGCTCCTCATCAGCCTGCGCAAGAAGGTGCGCCG
>DASPZH010000283.1:0-12152 GCA_035636335.1 Streptosporangiaceae bacterium | reverse complement strand
GGCCGACAATCAGCCTGGCGTCCTCCTTGCGGCGGCGCGGCTTGCCGAGCTCAGCCTCCGGCGTCTGGGCCTGGGTGTCAGCGGTCATTGGCCGGCTCCTGCCTGTGCGGCGCGCCGGACGGCGCGGACGATGTTCTCATAGCCGGTGCAGCGGCAGAGGTTGCCCTCGAGCCCGTCCCGGATCTCTTCGTCGGTGGGGCTCGGGTTGTCCTTGAGCAGGTCCACCGAGGCCAGGATCATCCCCGGGGTGCAGTAACCGCACTGGAGCGCGTGCTCGGTGTTGAACGCCTTCTGCAGCGGGTGCCACTCGCCGTTGGCGAGTCCCTCGATCGTGGTGATCTCGGTGCCGTCGGCCTGCACGGCCAGGACCGAGCAGCTCTTGACCGAGACGCTGTCCATCAGCACGGTGCACGCACCGCAGTTGGAGGTGTCACAGCCAATCGGGGTGCCGGTCTTGCCGAGCACGTCCCGTAGATAGTGGACGAGCAAAAGCCTGGGCTCTACCTCGTCGACGTAGGTGACGCCGTCGACAGTCACGTTGATGTGGGTCATGCGCTGGCTCCTCTGGGGAACGGCTGGTGCGCCTGATGCCAAACTTATGACCGCCGGGCGCGGCGCACCAGTCCCCATTCCCCGTTCGCGCCCGCCCGAATACCGCTGATTCGGGCGAGCCGCCCGGAGCCGCGGGGGAGTCGCCGGCGAGCCCCGGGAGTCGCCGGGGCGCGCGGCTTCAGCCGCCCGTCCACCTCGATGTGGTACAGGAACGCGGTGCCGCCCGCGGTGTCGGGAATATTAGGAGTACCCGTGGATGGGATGCTTCGCCCCGGTACTGCCGAGTCGTCCGGGTTGTAGTTGACGCCCAGCCCGCGGAAGCGCGGCTGACGTGCGCGCGAGCTGACTGCCGGCAGCTATTCAGCCTGAGTGGCTGTGCGGCCACGGAACGTCACCCGGCAGCCCGCGGAGCCACCAGGCCCAGAGGGTGTCATTCGCCGTCGTGGGTAGGAGTGCGTGTGGCATGGTCGCATGAGGAGGAAAACGATGCCGGCGGTTCCGCGAGGCATATTCCGCAGGCGACGGCCGAGTTATTCCGCAATTGGTCAGGCTGGCGCCGTTTCTGGGCGTTCGCGATTGACTGCTATCGGCTTGGTTCTGATGGTCGTGTCGATTATCCCGACGAGTTTCACGCATCAAGATCACGCGATGTGGACGCCGAACTGGCTGGGCGCGCCGGGCCAGATCACGCACCCGCCGAACCCCTCGTATGAGCTGGAGGCATTCGACCCGGCACGGGTTGCGTCTTCGCCGGGCACGGTGGCGCTGAGCATCCGGAAAGACCCGGTCACCGTGGCCGGGATTACGTATCGTTACAGGTCCGGCGCGATCACCGGCTACCGGAAGCAGTCGTATGTCTACGGGTATTTCTCGGCGCGCGTGTTCGTGCCGTGCGCGGCCGGCCAGGTCGTGAACTGGCCGGCGTTCTGGCTGGTGGGTGACCCGTACCGGTGGCCGGCCACCGGTGAGATCGATATCTTCGAGGGACTCGGCGGCCATCTGTGGTGGCACTTCCACTTCCGTGACTCCTCCGGCAGTCCCGCGAGCTACGGCGGTGACGCGGCGGGCAGCTACTGCGGCTGGCATAAGTTCGCGGTTAGCTGGCGGCCCGCCGCGATCAGGTGGTTCTACGACGGCACGCCGGTGGGGAAGGTCACCCAGAACATCACCAGTTCCCCGATGTTCCCGGTGTTCAGCTACAGCGTCACCGATCCCGGCTCGGCCAGGTGCGTGCAGCACCCGGAGTCGTGCGGCGGCGCGATCGATCCCCGCGCGGTGATGCGGGTCCGCAACTTCATGGCCCGGCCATGAGCACGCTCATGAGTCTGCAGGTCAGACGCGGCTTTCGGACCGACCGGACGGGTCGCGCCCGCGCACCGGCGTAACGGCGAATCGCCCGCGCCGTGCTTCAGCCTGGTGTCATTCACCGGCCGGATTGGTTGCGTTAAGCAACGAAGGCACTGCGTGCTCGCCGTCGCGCCGCTCGGGCGGGGTCAGGGGATCTGGAGCACCTGGAAGGACTCGGCCAGCCGGCCGTCCGGCAGGCCGCCGAGCGCGGCCGACATGCCCAGCCAGCCGCGCAGCATCTCCTCGAGGTTGGTCATGTGCCCGGTCTGGCTCTCGTGCGCGCGGAGCGCGGCGATCTTGCGGTCGAAGGTGCCGGTGACATCGACGAAGTGGGTCGGCTGCGGGCTGCCGGAGATCCAGACCTCCGGCACGGTCCAGGCCTGCAGGCCCTCCGCGGCCAGTTCGGGGAAGGCGAACGGGTTGCGCGCGTCCGGGTACACGGCGTCGAGGGCGGCCGAACCCGCCGCGCGGTGGTCGGGATGGCTGGCCGGGATGCGCGCGTAGTTGCGCTCTGGCGACGGGCACGCGACCCGGTCCGGCTTGACCTGCCTGATCACCCGGGCGATGTCCCTGCGCAGGCCGATCGAGGGCTCCAGCCTCCCGTCGGGGTAGCCGAGGAAGCGGACGTCGGTGACGCCGACGCACTTGGCGGCCGCGGTCTGCTCGGCCCGGCGCAGCACGACCATGTCGGCGCGGCTCACGGACGGGTCGCTGCCGCCGGCCTCGCCGTTGGTCACGATGCAGTAGACGACCTCGATGCCCGCGTCCGTCCACGTGGCGACCGTCCCGGCCAGCCCGAAGTCGACATCGTCGGGGTGAGCGGCAACGACCAGGATCCTGGCCACTTCGGCGTCATCGGGCATAGAACCGATCTTATGAGTTGAGCTTTGGCGCGACCGCGACGGGCCCCGGCGGGGTCGGCGCGGCTAGCGGCCGTCCGGCGAGTCCAAGCAGCCGACAACTCCTCGCCCGTGGTTGTTTGCCCGGTGTTTCATGAAATTCATGAAAAAGGCATAGGAGGGCAGGCTTGTCGCTGATGCCCAGCCGCCCGCCGCGCCGCGGCACCTCAGGTCGCCTCGTCACGGCCGCTGCCTGCCATGTGTGTGACGCAGGTGACCAGCGTGGCGATAGGTTCCCCGGCGAGCAGGGTAGATCGTCTAGGGGGCGTCCCGGCAGCAGCGCAGGTCGTGCGGTGCAGCCGGCTCGCGGCAGGCATTCGGGGGAGCGGAAGCGAACACGCGTGACAAGCAGACTGCGGCGGGGGCCGAACAGCCGCATCATCCTGGGCAGCGCGACCGCCATCGTGGTCATCGCGCTGGCGATCACGATCACGATCTGGCGCTATGAGACCGCGTTGTCGGACTGGAAGCGGGCCGAAGCCGCGCGCGTTGAGGCCAACAAGGCCGCGCGGCTCGTCGGCATCTTCTGGCACGAGCGCACCGAGATGACCGAGCACCTGATCGCGCCCAATGCCGCGACCTCACATGACATAGCCGAGCAGCACGGGGACTTCGTCAGCATCACGTCGCTGCTTACCCCAGACACGGCGGACGGCCGACGCGACCTGGTCAAGGTCGTGGCCGCGCACGCGGCCTTTTACCGGAGCTTCCTGCGGATCAGCAAGTCGACGCACCGCAGTCCGGCCACCGAGGTGGCCGGGCTCGACCATCTCGATGCCGTCTCGGCCGGTGTTCTCCAGCCGATATCGGAGGTCGCCAACGAACAGGCCCGCGACGCGAGGGTGGCCGCGGCCAGCGCGAGCTCCGCCGCGGCCCAGGCCCGCGCGACCGGGGTCGTCGCGGCCATACTCGCGGTCTTGGCCGGGGTGTTGTTCGGGGTCTACGCTCTACGCCTGCTCGGCCGGGCACTGCGCCGCGAGGAGGAGCTCAAGGCGGCGCTGGACCGGCTGGGCGACCGCGACGAGTTGCTCGCGCAGCTCAGGTCGACCGCGACCGTGCTCGGCGAGGTCGTCGGCGAGCTGCGGGCCGCGGGGAAGAGCGCCGCCGCCGTCGCCGCCGAGCAGTCGTCGGCCGTGACCCAGACCTCGGCGACGATCGAGGAGCTGGCCACGACCGCGGGTTCGATCGCCGACGGCGTCCGCGCGATGGCCGAGGCCGCCGAGCGCACCGGCGACACGATGCGCGACATGCAAGACAAGGTCCAGGCGATCGCCGACCGGGTGCTGTCACTGGGCGAGCGGGCGCAGAAGATCAGCCAGATCCTGGAACTGATCAGCGACATCGCGGGGCAGACGAACCTGCTCGCGCTGAACGCGGCCATCGAGGCGGCGAGGGCGGGTGAGGCGGGGCGCGGGTTCGCTGTGGTCGCCACGGAGGTCAGGCGGCTCGCCGAGCGTTCGACCCGGTCCACCGAGTCGATCGGCGAGATCATCACGGCGGTCCAGGACGAGACGAATGCCACGATCATGGCGACCGAGGAAGGGTCGCGGCAGGCGCGGGACGTCGGCGAGCTGATGTCGTCGACGTCGACGATGCTCGGCGAGTCGATCCTGGCGACCCAGCAGCAGAAGTCGGCGGCCGACCAGGTCGACAGTGCGATCCAGCAGATCCGCGACGCGGCCGACCAGCTCGCGGCGGACCAGACGCAGTGGGTCACGAACTCCGAGCGGCTGGAAGGCCTGCTCGACCAGCTCGAGAACGCGCTGACCGTCGATCCGAAGCCGCAGTGAGATGCGGTGATGGATATCTACGCGCGGGTGCGGGTGGCGTCGGAGAGCTACGCCGTCCCGGTCGGCCACGTCGTCGAGATCCGCGAACTCGGCCACGGCACGCACGTCCCCGGCGCCGGGCCGGCCATGCTCGGCGTGCGTAACGTCCGCGGCCATGTTCTGCCCGTGGCCGACCTCGCCACCCTGCTGGGCGTGCACAGCCAGGCCCCGGCGACCCTGATGCTGGTCGCCGAGGCCGACGGCATGCGGGTCGGCCTGGCGGTCGACCAGGTAGTCGACGTCGGCGAGATGGCCGACCCGGCCGAGCCCGCCGACTCGAGCCTGCTGGCCGGCGCGACCGTGGTCGGCGGCGAACTGGTCGGCGTCATCGACGTGCCGCGCGTGCTCGAGGCGCTCCAGCGGGCCAGCGGATCCAGGGGACGGCGCGGGGAAGAACCGCATGGGTGAGGGCGGGCCCGATCTCGACCAGGTCTTCCGTGACGAGGCCACGGAGCGGCTGGACGAGATGGACGCGGCCCTGGTGGCGGTGGAGGCCGGGCAGGCCGGCGCCGAGACCGTCGACGCACTGTTCCGGCACGCGCACACGCTCAAGGGGACGGCCGGGTTCGTCGGCAAAGAGGACGTCGCCACGACCGCGCACGCCATCGAGGACGTGCTCGACGCCGTGCGGGAGGCCGGACATTTCCAGCCCGAGCTGGCCGGCCTCCTGCTCAAGGCCGTGGCCGCGCTGCGGGCGCAGGTCATGGGATCCGACCAGGCGGCCGCGGGCGGCCTGGTCGGCGAGCTGAGCCGGACCAGGGACAGCCTGGCCGGGGCACGGGCCGGAGGGCCGGCCGAGGCGGACGAGGACGAGGCCGCGCCGGCGGGTGGGAGCGGGCCGGGCAACGGTGGGCCGGGCCGGCCGAAGGCCGGAGGAACAGCCGCCGGCGAGCAGCCGGGCGCGGACACGCGCCTGCTCCGGGTTCCGGCGAAGAAGATCGACCGTCTGCTCGACGTGGTCGCCGAGATCATGCGATACCGGCAGGAGCTTGCCCAGCCGGGAGCCGCTGCCCGTGCTGCCCGTGCCGCTACCGGCGGTGCCGCCAGTGCCGACGCCGACGTGACCGACGACGGGCAGGCCGCGGCGCGGATGCTGGACGAGCTCAAGGACACCGCGGTCGGGATGCGGACGCTGCCGCTGGCGACGATGTCGGGGTCGCTGCCCCGGGTCGTCCGCGACCTGGCCGTGCAGGCGGGCAAGGACGTCGACTTCTCGATCAGCGGCGCCGACACCGAGGTCGACCGGGTCGTGCTCGAGAGCCTCGCCGAGCCGATCGCCCACCTGCTGCGCAACGCGATCAATCACGGGATCGAGACCCCGGCCGAGCGCGTCAGGGCGGGGAAGCCGCCCCGCGGCCGGATCGAGCTGCGAGCGGTGCCGCGCGGCAGCGTCGTCGAGGTGGCGGTCGCCGACGACGGCCAGGGGGTCTCGCCCGAGGTAGCCGAGGCAGGCCGCCGGGCTGGCTCGCTGGCCGAGCTGCTGACCCGGCCCGGTTACTCGACCGCGGAGGAGGTCACCGAGGTGGCCGGCCGCGGCGTCGGGCTGGACGCCGTGCGGGACTACGTGCGGTCGTTCGGCGGCAGCCTGGAGCTCCGCAGCGAGCCTGGCGCGGGGACCGAGGTCGTGCTGCTGCTGCCGCTCGCGCTGTCCTTGATGGAGGTGCTGCTGTTCGAGCGCGGCGGGACGGTCTACGCGCTGCCGCTCGCGGCGGTAGCCGAAGCGGTCACGGTGACCAGGGCGCTGGCGTTGCAGGGCAGGCCGATGCTGGCCGTGCGCGGTCGGCCGGTGCCGCTCGCCGACGTCGCCGCGCTGGTCGGCGCGACCGCGTCGCCGCTGCCCGACCGGCCGACCGCGCTGGTCGTCAGGGTGACCGAGCTCAGCGTCGCGGTCACCTGCGACTCGCTCGTCGGCCAGCAGGAGATCGCGGTCAAGCCGCTAGGCCCGCTGCTCCCGGGGGCCGACAAGTTCCTCGGCGCGGCGGTGCTCGGCGACGGCCGGATCGCGCTGCTGATCGAGCCGCACGCGCTGCTGACCGGGCTCGGCGAGATCACCGGGGCGGGCCCGGCGCCCGCGGCCGCGCCCGCGCCCGCGCCGACGATCCTGGTCGTCGAGGACTCGTTTACCGCCAGGGAGCTCCAGCGCATCATCCTGGAGTCCGCGGGCTACCAGGTACTGACGGCGCGTGACGGGCGCGAGGCGCTCGACACGCTGGGCCGCGAGCCCGCGATCTCGCTCGTGGTCACCGACCTGGAGATGCCAGAACTGGGTGGCCTGGACCTGACGCGCGCGATCCGGGCCGACCCGGTGCGCTCGTCGCTGCCCGTGGTCGTCGTCACCGCACACGGGTCGGAGGAGGACGCGCGGAAGGGGATCGAGGCGGGCGCCGACGCGTACATGGCCAAGAGGAGCTTCGACCAGCACGCCCTCCTGGCCACCGTCGAGCGGCTGGTCGACCACTGACGGGATGCCCCCTGTGCTGCGCGCAATGATCTGCGACGACTCTCCTGGGTTCGCCGGCGCCCTGCGGCGGACGCTCGAGTACGACGGCGACATCACGGTGGTCGCGCTCTGCGCGCACGCGGCGGAGGCCATCGCGGTGCTCAGCACCAGGCCCGTCGACCTGGTCGCCATCGACATGGCGCTGCCGGGGATGAACGGCCTCGAGGCGGTCGAAGAGATCATGAGCTCCCGGCCGCTGCCGGTGCTGGTGCTGATGTCCGACGTCAGCGGCAAGGGCGACGTGGCCGCCGCCATGCTCGCCGCGGGAGCGCTCGAGGCGATCGGCAAGGAGGAGGTGCACGTGGCCGATCCCGGCGGCCCAGGCGGCGCGGCGATCCGCGACCGGGTCAGGCTGCTCGCCAGGTCCAGGGTGATCCGGCATCCGCGGGCCAGGCTCAGGCGCCACCGGCACGTGCCCGGCCGCGGGCGGCACGTCTCCGCGATCGGGTTCTGCGCGTCGACCGGGGGTCCGAAGATCATGGAGGCTTTGCTCGCCGCGCTGCCGCCCGGCTACCCGATACCGCTGCTCGTCGTGCAGCACATCAGCCCGGGCTTCACCGCCGGGCTGGCCAGATGGCTCGACCTCAGCGCGGGCGTGCCGGTGCGCGTGGCGGCGGATGGCGCGGTCGCGGGCCCCGGTGCCTGGATCGCCCCGGCAGGAGCGAATCTGCGGCTGGCCGACACCGGGCGGCTCGAGCTTGAGCGGCGGCCGCGCGGCGGGCGCTATCTGCCGTCCGGCGACGTCCTGTTCTCCAGCATCGCCGCGGTCGCGGGCCGGCGGGGCGTGGCGGTCGTGCTCACCGGGATGGGCAGTGACGGCGCGCGCGGAGCGACGGCGGTGCGGCTGGCCGGCGGCTTCGCGATCGCTCAGGACGAGGAGACCTCGACGGTGTACGGCATGCCGAAGGCCGCGGCCGAGATCGGGGTCGACCTCGTGCTGTCGCCGGCCGACATCGTCAGCTACCTGAGCGGGCTGACCTACGACCCGCTGGCCGGCGCGTCGTGACCAGGTGCCTGGCGCAGGTCAGCGCCCTGGTCAGGGAGGAGGCCGGCATCGTGCTCCCGGCCCACAGGCACGGTGCGCTGCGCGCCGCGCTGCGCCGGGTCGCGCCCGGGCTCGACTCGTGCGCCTTCGTGCGGGAGGCGACACGGCGGCCCGGCGGCCGCGAGCTGGTCGACCGGCTCATCGACGAGGTCACGGTGCAGGAGAGCTCGTTCCTGCGCGACCGGGCGCAGCTCGACCTGATCGACTGGCGCGGCCTGCGTGCTGCGGGCCAGGCCGCCGGGACCTCGACGTCGCACCTGGTCCGGGTGTGGAGCTCGGGCTGCGCGCACGGCGAGGAGGCCTACACGCTCGCGCTGCACGCCTGCGAGGCGTTCGCGCCCCTCCCGGCGCCGGTCTCGGTGCTCGGAACCGACATCTCGGCCAGGGCGGTCGCCGCGGCCAGCGCGGGCCGGTACGGCAAGAGGGCGATCCGGGCGGTCAGCGCGCACACCCGCAAGCAGTACTTCGAGCAGCAGTCCGACGGAACCTACCTCGTCGGCGACCGCCTGCGCGCGATGGTGCGGTTCGCCCGCCACAACCTCGCTCATGACCCGTTTCCGCCGTCCGGGGAGTCCGCCTTCGACGTGATCGCCTGCCGCAACGTCCTCATCTATCTGGGCGCGCCGCTGGCCGAGCGGGTGATCGACGGCCTGGAACGCGCGCTGCGACCCGGCGGCGTGCTCGTGCTCGGCGCGGCCGACGCGCTGCTGCGGCCCGCGAAGCCGCCGCAGGTCACCGCACGGCCCGTGCCGCCCGCGCCGTCGCGGTCGGCCGCCAGGCTGCGCCGGCCGCTCGGCCGCCCGCCGACCCTCTCGCGAGAGGCGCGGCTGGCCGCCGCGCTAGACGCCGCCGACCGCGGCCGCAGGGACGAGGCGCACGCGCAGGTGACCGCGATGCTGGCGGAGGATCCGCTGGACGCCGAGGTGCAGTTCGTGCACGGGCTCATCGCGCTGGAGGCCGGAGATCCAGGCGCCGCGGCCGCCGCGCTGCGCCGCGCCCTGTACACCGACGCCAGGTTCGCGCTCGCGGCGTTCACGCTGGGCCGCGCCTACGACGCGCTCGATGACGGGCCGGCCGCGCGGCGCTCCTACTGGCATGCGCTGACTCATCTTGATCCCGACGACCAGCGCCATGAGGTCTTGCTCAAGCACGTCGACATCGGTGACATCGCGGCGGCATGCCGCGCCAGGCTGGCTGGGGGGCAGTCATGAAGATCCTCATCGCGGAAGACTCCGCTACCATCCGCCGGCTCGTGGCCGCCAGGCTTGCGGCGGACGGGTACGACGTGGTCGAGGCGGCCGACGGCGAGGAGGCGCTGGACCTCGCCCGCTCGAACCACCCCGACCTGCTCATCCTGGACAAGGTGATGCCCAAGCTCGACGGCTTCGAGGTGGTCCGGGCGCTGCGGGAGGATCCTGCGACGCGCCAGGTGCCGATTGTCATGCTGACCGCGCAGACGAGCGAGGAAGATGTGCTCGGCGGACTCGGGCTCGGTGTCGAGGAGTACATGCCTAAGCCGTTCAGCCCGCGCGAGCTGTCCGCTCGGGTGCGCCGCACGCTCGACCGGGCCGGACGGTGACCGCCGCGCTCGGCTACGGCGCCGCGGGGCTCATAGTGCTGATAGCGATCCTGGCGGCGGCCGACGTCGGCATCAGGTTCGCCGCCCGGCGCGGCGAGCGGATCAGACGCGAACTCGGTCCGGGGGCCGAGAGCGCGATCGCCGACTACCTGGCCGGGGAGGACGGACTGCCCGGCGCGCGTTCGGTCGCCGGGAGCGCTGCCGAGCGGACCGTCCTGCTGCAGGTCGCCGTCGATGCGCTCGGCGACCTGCAGGGCAGCGAACGGGACCAGGTCGCCGACCTGGTCGACCGGCTCGGGTTCGTCGCGGATGCGCTGCCCAGGCTGCGGTCCAGACGGCGGGCGGTACGCCGCCGCGCCGCCGAGACCCTGGCCATGATCGGCACGCCGTCGGCGCTGGCCGCGCTCAGGCCGGCGCTGGCCGACCGCGACGTGCTCGTGCGGTGCACGGCGGCCAGGCTGCTCGCCGAGGCGGGCGAGGACGAGGCGGCCGCCGCGGTGGTCGCCGTCGCCGACCAGGACGCGGTGCGTGCGCCAGGCGCGGTCGCCGCGGTCGTGCTCGCGCTGGGCATGAGCAGGCCGGCGGCGATCGGCTCGATGCTGCGTCCGGGCGTCGGGGCGCAGCTCAAGACGCTGGCGATCGCGGTGACGGGAGCGCTCAGGCTCTCGTCGCACGGGCCGGCGCTCCAGGCGTGCCTGGCGCAGGACGACGCCATCGCGGCGGCCGCGGCGCACGGCCTCGGCCGGATCGGCGAGACCATGGCGGTCCCCGCGCTGATAGCGCTGGCCCGCGACGAAGGCCGGCCGCCGACCGCCAGGGCCGCCGCGGCTTCCGCGCTCGGCTCGATCGGGGACGTGACCGCCGTCCCCGCTCTGGGCACGCTGCTGAGCGCGGACGACTGGTCGCTGCGCACCGCCGCGGCCCAGGGGCTGACCGAGCTGGGCGAGGAGGGGACGGTGGCACTCCGCCTGGCCGCCTGGTCTGGCCGGCCCGAGGTACGTGAGCCGGCCAGGGCGGCGTTGCTGCCGTGATCGCCTACACCTGGTTCGTCATCGGGTTCTTCGCCGCGTTCGTCATCGTGAACTCCGCGGTGCTGGTGCTCGCGGCCGTGGAGGTCAGGCGCTATGTCGCTCGGGCCAGCTCGTCCAGCCTGCAACGGATGCTCAGGTCGCCGCTCACCCCGCCGATCTCCGTGCTGGTGCCCGCGTTCAACGAGGCCGCGGGAATCGTGGACAGCGTGCGCTCCCTGCTCGCCGTGGACTACCGCCAGCTCGAGGTCATCGTGATCAGCGACGGCTCCACCGACGACACCATCAGCGAGCTGACCGGCCACTTCGACCTGCACCGCGTTGCCCGCCCGACACCTCCGTTCCTGCCGCATTCGCCGGTGCGGGCCGTCTACGCATCGTCGAGCCAGCTTCGCCTGCTGGTGATCGACAAGGAGAACGGTGGCAAGGCCGACTCGCTCAACGCCGGGATCAACTTCGCGTCCTACCCGCTGTTCTGCACCCTCGACGCCGACTCCATCCTGGAGCAGGACGCCCTGGCCAAGGCCGCGCTGCCGTTCGTCGAGGATCCGGAGCGCACGGTCGCGGCCGGAGGCATGGTCCGCGTGGCGAACGGCTGCCGGGTCGATCGAGGCCGCGTGCTCGAGGCGCACCTGCCCCGCTCGCCGCTGGCGATGTTCCAGGTCGTCGAGTACGTGCGCGGCTTCTTCGGCACCCGCACCGGCTGGAGCGCGATCAACGCGCTGCTGATCGTGTCCGGCGCGTTCGGCCTGTTCCGCAGGGACACCGTGATCGCGGCGGGCGGCTACCGGACCGGCATGGTCGGCGAGGACCTCGAACTGGTCGCGCGGCTGCACCGGACCTGCCGCCGGGCGAGGCGGCCGTACCGCATCGTCTACGTGCCCGATCCGGTCTGCTGGACCGAGGCCCCCGAGCAGGCCAGGTTCCTGCGCAGGCAGCGGCAGCGGTGGTATCGCGGCTGCGTCGAGACGGTGCTGGCGCACCGCGGCATGCTGGCCAACCCCCGCTACCGCGCGGTCGGCCTGATCGCCCTGCCCACGATGCTGCTGTTCGAGATCGTCGGGCCGGCGATCGAGCTGTCGGGCTACGCGGTGACCATCGTGGCGGCGCTGATCGGGTCGATCGCGCCGGTGACGTTCCTGCTGTTCCTGGCCATCTCGGTGCTGTACGGGCAGGTGCTGACCGCCGGCGCGGTGCTGCTCGAGGACGTCACCCCGAACCGGTATCGGGTCTGGGCCGAGTCCGGGCGCATGCGGCGGTACGCGTGGGCCGAGAACCTCGGATACCGGCAGGTACTCCAGTACTGGCGGATCGGCGGGCTCTGGCAGCTCGTGCGCAAGTCCGGCTGGGGAACGATGGAGCGCACCGGCATG
>DASPZH010000282.1:0-2234 GCA_035636335.1 Streptosporangiaceae bacterium | reverse complement strand
CTCCCGCTGGTCCCGGCTCTGCACGGCGGCGTAGGGCCCGTGGGAGTCCCAGCCCGCGCTGGTTAGGTACTCGTAGGCGGCGATGTCCCAGTCCACGGCGGTGAGCACGGCGGCCGGCCGGTCAGGCCCGGTCGGCCGGGTCGGCCCCGAAGTCCGGTCAAGGTCGGCGATCCAGAGACTGACCGCCGCGTTGGCGGTGCCCGCGGCCGGGTAGCGCAACGTGACCGGCGGGCGGGCCGGGTCCGCAGGGTCCGCCAGATACCACCGCTGGACCGGGGCGGCGTCGACTCGGGCGGCGAGGACCCGCCGCCCGTCCGGCGCCCACCAGTAGCCGCGGTCGCGGCCCATCGACTCGGCCGCGACGTGCTCGGCGAGACCGAAGCTGACGTCCGGCCCGTCCGGCCCGTCCGGCCCGTCTGGCCCGGCTGGCCCGTCCGGCCCGGCCAGCGGCCGGTCCGCGCTGCCGTCGGCCTCCGCCACGCGGAGCGTCCCGCCGCTGACGTAGGCGATCCGCTGGCCGGTCGGATCGGGCCGCGGGTCGACCACCGGCCCGGCCGCGGGCAGCCTGCGCACCTCGCCGCCGGCCGGCCGGGCGGTCCAGAGCTGCCCGGACAGCGCGAACGCCAGCAGCTCGCAGGCGCGGTCGGCCGCGTAGGAGACGATGCCGGACGAGGTCTGCCCGGCGCGCTCGCGCCTGGTCCGTTCCTGCGCGGGCAGCGCCTCGTCCGCGCCCGCGAGCAGAGCGAGCGGGTCGGCGATCAGCCTTTCCTGCCAGGTCTGGCAGTCCAGCGCCCACAGGCACGACGTGGGATCGGTCCCGGTCCTGGTACGCAGGAAAAAGACGGTACGGCCGTCGGGGGACACGGTGACCTGCCCGGGCACCCCCAGGCTGAAGCGCCTGGTCCTGGCGAGCTGGCGGGGCAGCGAAGGCTCGGTGGCGGGCATGTCAGTCGGTCCTCGATGTCGCGGCGACGGCCAGGTCGGCCAGCGCGGCCTTCGACTCCGGGGTGATCGGCGCCTGGTCCAGGGCCGCCACGGCGTCCTTGACGTTCCTGTCGATCATCGCCTCGCAGCCGGCCAGCGCGCCCGTGCCGGTGATCACCGCCCTGACCCGTTCCGCCCCTGCCTCGGTCAGCAGCGGATCGCCGATGGCACGGTCAAGTACCGCGGCCTGCTCCCGGTCGGCGCGTTCCCTGGCCATCGCGAGCATCACCGTCCGCTTGCCCTCGCGCAGATCGTCGATGACCGGCTTGCCGGTCCTGACGGGATCGCCGAAGACGCCGAGAATGTCGTCGCGGAGCTGGAATGCGATCCCGATCGGGATCCCGTAGTCGGTGAACGCCCGGACCGGGCCTAGCCCGCTGTCTCCGGACATGTCGCCGCTCGCCCCGCGGGCCAGCTCGGCTCCCAGGTGCAGCGGTCGCTCGACGGTGTACTTGGCGGACTTGTAGGTCACCACCCGCAGCGCGCTGGCGACGTCGGACGCGCCCGACGCCTGCGCGACGAGGTCGAGGTACTGCCCGGAGAACACCTCCGTGCGCATCGCGTCGAGCACGCCGAGTCCGCGCCAGACCGCGGCCGGCGCGAGCCCGCTCGCCCTGAGCATCTCGTCGGTCCAGGCCAGGAGGAGGTCGCCGATGAGGATGGCCGCCCCGGCGCCGAAGTCATGACCCGAGCCGCGCCAGCCAGCCGCGGCGTGCCTGGCCGCGAAGCGGCGGTGCGCGGCCGGCCGGCCGCGGCGGGTGTCGCTCGCGTCCATCACGTCGTCGTGCACCAGCGCGCTGGCGTGCAGCAGCTCCAGGGAGGCCGAGGCGGCGACGATCTCCCGGCGGTCGGCGCCGCCGCAGGCCCGCCAGCCCCAGTAGCAGAACGCGGCCCGCAGCCGCTTGCCGCCCGCCAGCAGGTCGGCGATCGCGTCAACGCAGGGCAGCAGGTCGTCGCCGATCCCGGCCAGGTCGCGCCGTTGCCGCTCGATGAACTCGTCAAGCTCGGTGCCGATCGCTGACCGGATCCGCGTGACGTCCGCAGCCCCCGTCGACATGATCGTGACCTTAGCCGCAGCGCACGCGTGCCGGTGCCGCCGGGCAGTGCCGCGAGGCCGTCCCGCCATGGTCGGGACCGGGATAGCCTGTACCAATGGCATCGCGGCTGCCCCAGCAAGCACCGCTGATCAGGGACCTTCTGGCCGTCGGCGGCAGGTCGTTTTCGTTCGAGTTCATGGCGCCCAAGACCGA
>DASPZH010000281.1:0-4940 GCA_035636335.1 Streptosporangiaceae bacterium | reverse complement strand
CGACGATGTCGCCCTCCTCATCGTCGGGCGGCATCCGTGACCGACGAGCCGGGCGGGCCGGAACCGGCCGAACCGCCGGCACCGGCCGAGCCGCCGGGACCGCCCGAGCCGCCGGGACCATCGGGGGACCCGGGGCCATTGCGGCTATCGCGGATAGTGCGGCTATCGCGGCCACCACGGCCACCCCGGCCACCGCAACCGGACCGGGAGGGCGCGGCCCGGACCTTGGCCATGACCAGGCACAGCTTCAGCCAGGGAACCTGGTCGCTGCGGCGCAGGCTCGGATATGCCTTCGCCATCGCCGGGGCCTTGCTCGCCGTCGGCTGCCTGGTCGGGGGCCTCGCGCTGAACGGCATGGTCGGCGCGGTCGACCTCCAGATCAACCGGCTCGACCCGGCCGCACGCGAGACCAGTAACCTGCTCTCCTCGCTGCTCGGCGAGGAGACCGGGGTCCGCGGCTACATCCTCACCGGCCAGCAGTCCTTCCTCGCGCCATACCGCGACGGCGTGGTTCAGACCGCCGGGCACCTGGCCAGACTGCACGGGCTCGTGGACCCCTACCCCGCGCTCGGGCGCCGGCTGCGCGCGGTCGAGGCCCAGGCCGACCTGTGGCGTACCGGCTACGCCGCTCCCGCGGTCGCCACGGTCATGCAGCACGGCACGGTCACCGCTGCCAGCGAGACAACGGGCGAGCAGGACTTCGACCGGGCCCGGGCCGATATCTCGGCGCTGAGCAAGGCGATACTCGCCGAGCATGACACCGCGCTGCGCCGGCTGCACTCCTTGACGACGGCCGTGATCGTGGTCGCGATCACCGGTGCCATCGCGCTCGTCGCGGCCGGGGCCGCGGCGTGGGCCGCGATGAACGCCTGGGTCACCGCGCCGCTGGCCGCACTCAGCGCGGAAGCGCAGGCCGTGGCCTCCGGCGGGCTCGGCCGGGTGCTCAAGGTCAGCGGCCCGCAGGAGATCATGGCGCTGGCGGCCGACGTGGAGGCCATGCGGCGCCAGCTCCTGTCCGGCCTGGACGACCTGTCGTTCAAGGCCACCGAGCTCGAGCGGTCCAACCGCGAGCTCGAGCAGTTCGCCTACGTCGCGTCGCACGACCTCCAGGAGCCGCTGCGCAAGGTGGCCAGCTTCTGCCAGATGCTCGAGTCCAGGTACGCCGGGCAACTCGACGAGCGGGCGCACCAGTACATCACCTTCGCGGTCGACGGCGCCAAGCGCATGCAACTGCTGATCAACGAGCTGCTGATGTTCTCCCGGGTGGGTCAGCCGGGCACGGTCCGCGCCTGCGTCGACCTGAACACGGTGGCCAGCGAGGTCACCGACCGGCTCGACGCGACGATCGCCGACGCCGACGCCCAGATCATCGTCGGCGAGCTGCCGACCGTGGACGGCGACCAGACGCTGCTGAGCCAGCTATTCCAGAACCTCATCGCGAACTCGATCAAGTTCAGGCGGCTTGACGAGCACCCAGTGGTCAGGATCTCGGCCGAGCCTGGCGAGGGAATCTGGACCTTCGCCTGCGAGGACAACGGGATCGGCATCGCGCCGGCCCACGCGGAGCGGGTCTTCGTGATCTTCCAGCGGCTGCACCCGCGAGACGCATACCCGGGCACCGGCATCGGGCTGGCCCTGTGCCGGAAGATCGTCGACTTCCACGGCGGGCGGATCTGGGTGGACACGTCGGCCCGGACGGGAGAAGGTACTACGGTCCGGTGGACACTTCCCGAGTCGGATGGCCACAAGGAGACCACATGACCGCCAGCGATTCGGGGATGATGATCGAGATCCTGCTCGTCGAAGACGACCCGGGCGACGTGCTCATCACCCGCGAGGCCTTCGCCGAGAACAAGGTGCGCAACCACCTCAGCGTTGTCTCCGACGGCGAGGCCGCGATGGAGTTCCTGCGCCGCGAGGGGCAGTTCGCCGACGTGCCGCGTCCCGACCTGGTCCTGCTCGACCTCAACCTCCCCCGCAAGGCCGGGCACGAGGTGCTCGCGGAGATCAAGTCAGACGCCGACCTGCAGCGGATCCCGGTTGTCGTGCTGACCACTTCCGATGCCGAAGAGGACATCCTGCGCAGTTACGACCTGCACGCGAACGCGTACGTCACCAAGCCGGTGGACTTCGACTGCTTCCTGACCGTGGTCAAGCAGATCGACGAGTTCTTCGTCACGGTGGTCAAGCTGCCGGGCCACTGACCGCGGGGACCGGGCCCGGCTCGGGCGGACATAGCATGCATCAGTGAGACGACCAGATCCGGTGCCGGGGCCGCCGGCGCGTGCCGAGCCCCGCCGGGCTGAGCTGGCCGGGCTGCTCCGCCGCTGGAGCGATGACCTGGCCGCCTGGGCCATCCCCGAGCACATCACCGCCGCGGCGCCAGACTCACCGTGGGTTCTCCCCGGCCAGGTCTTCGCCCGGCGGGCCGACAAGCTGAGCGCCGAGCCCGGCGGGGCGTCGTTCGACCGGGCCTGGGAGGCCCTCGACCCGCCGGGCTGCGTCCTGGACGTCGGCTCGGGACCGGGAGCCGCCTGCCTGCCGCTGCTACCGCGCGCCACCGCGTTGACCGCGGTCGATGCCGACGAGCGCATGCTCGGCCTGCTCACCGAACGGACCGCGGCGCGCGGCGCGCCCGCCCGCTGCGTGCACGGCCGGTGGCTGCAGGTCGCGCCGCAGGTGGCGGCTTCCGACGTGGTGACCTGCCATCACGTGCTGTACAACGTCCCCGACCTGGAGCCGTTCGTTGCGGCGCTCACCGACCACGCCAGGCGCCTGGTCGTGATCGAGGCCACGGCCACGCATCCGCTCACGTCGCTGAACCAGTTGTGGCTGGACTTCCACGGCCTGCGGCGACCCGACGGCCCCATCGGCGACGACCTGCTCGCGATCCTGCGCGGCATGGGCCTGCGGCCCGATCACCGGCGCTGGCGCCGGCCTGGCGGTCCCGACTACGCCAGCTTCGCCGAGCTCATCGACGTCACCCGCAGGCGGCTCTGCCTGGCGCGCGACCGCGCCGACGACGTCGCCGACGCGTTGGTCAAGGCCGGCGTCGACCCGGCACACCCGCAGGATCTGGGTTCGTCGGGCCGCGAGGTTCTGACCGTCTGGTGGTGCGGCAGTGCGCAGAATTAACTACTGACGGGGCAGCCGATTTGGCTGCTGGCACGTCTTGTTGTAGAGACGACAAAACGGCGCGACGACGGTGAGGCACTACTCATGACCGACTGGCCAGACGACTGGTTCCGCGAGGCGCCGAACGCGGGCGCGAGCCAGACGGGCGGCGGCCCCGGTGCCGGCGCCCGGCCAGCAGGACGCTCCGGACGCCCGGGCGGTCCGGGCGGCCCCGGCGGCCCTGGCGGGCGCGACGGCGGGTGGCCGGAGCAGCCCGCGGCGCGGACGAGGAGCCGGCTAGGTAGCGGTCCCGCGCCGACGAGCGGCGTGGGCGCGGGCGGGGCCGGCCCGGGCGGCGGATACCCGGGCAGCGGTTACCCGCGCAGCGGCTTCGGCGGCGGGCCCGGCCTGGGCTGGCGGCGCTGGCTGCGGCCGCGGCCGGTCATCGCGACCCTGGCCGTGCTGCTCTCCGTCGCCGTCATCGGCAGTCTCCTCGCCTACTTCTACATGGACTCCAAGCTGACCAGGAAGAACATCCTGGTCAACTACGCGAGCCGGCCTACCGCTGGCGCGGGTCAGAACTGGCTGATCACCGGCTCGGACAGCCGGCAGGGCCTGACCCGCGAGCAGGAGCGCAAGCTCGCCACCGGCCACGACATCAGCGGCCGCCGCTCCGACACGATCATGGTGCTGCACCTGCCGGCCAACGGCGGCCGGCCGGTGCTGGTCAGCCTGCCCCGCGACTCCTACGTGCCGATCCCCGGCGATGGCCACGACAAGATCAACGCGGCCTACTCGCTCGGCGGGCCTAAGCTGCTCGCCGAGACCGTGCAGAACGTCACTGGACTGCGCATCGATCACTACATGGGGATCGGGTTCGGCGGGTTCGTCCGGGTCGTCAACGCGATCGGCGGCGTCCGGATATGTCTCAAGGCGCCGCTCGTCGACCCAAAGGCCGGCCTGCACCTGCACAAGGGCTGCCAGGTACTGAACGGCGCCGAGGCGCTCGGCTTCGTCAGGACCAGAGAAACCTTCGCGACCGCGGACCTGCAGCGGATCCAGGACCAGCGACTGTTCCTGGGCGCGCTGCTGCGCAAGCTCACCAGCGCGGGCGTGCTCGCCAACCCGTTCGCCGCGCTCCCCGCGGCATCAGGGGTCGCCGGAAGCGTCACCGTCGACAAGGGCACCCACCTGTACCAGTTGCTGCAGGTGGCGTTCGCGTTGCGCAACCCGATCACGACGACCGTCCCGATCAGCGGGAGCTACATCACGCCGAGCGGCGAGGACGCGCTGCTGTGGAACCACGGCGAGGAGGTGACGCTGTTCCGCGACCTGCGCAACGACCGGCCGGTGCCCAAGAGCCTGATCTCCGGCTCCAGGCTGGCCAGCTGACCCCGCCGAGCCCGCCGACCCGCTGACCCCACCCGGCGAACGTCGTGGGCGCATCGATGTTCCTCTGAGCCTGCCTTCAGGCAACCTTCAGGATCATGGCCGATAATGGCGAGATGAGCACCGCGGCTGGCGACCGCCAGCAGCCCACCGCGAAGCTGCTGGTGGTCGAGGACGAGCCGAACATTCTCGAGCTGCTGGCGGCGAGCCTGCGCTACGCCGGCTTCGACGTGGTGACGGCCGCCGCGGGCGCCGAGGCCGTGCAGGCGGCGCAGCGGCACCGGCCCGACCTGATTGTGCTCGACATCATGCTGCCCGACATGGACGGCTTCGACGTGCTGCACCGGCTGCGCGGCGGCGGCACCAGGACACCGGTGGTGTTCCTGACCGCGCGGGACTCCACCGAGGACAAGGTCCGCGGCCTGACTCTTGGCGGT
>DASPZH010000280.1:0-2021 GCA_035636335.1 Streptosporangiaceae bacterium | reverse complement strand
TCGCCGCCCTGCACGACGACGCGGCAAGCGCCGAGGAGACCGACTGGCCGCAGATCCTCGCCTGGTACGACGACCTCGTCGCCCTCACCGGCGACCCGGTGCGCCAGGACCCCGCCGCGGTGCTCGGGCGCGCGGTCGCGGCCGGCCACGTCCTCGGCGCCGCCGCCGGGCTGCGCGAGACCGGCCGGCTGCGCGAGGTGCTCGGCGAGCGGCACCGCTGGCACGCCGTCCGCGGCCACCTGCACGAGCTGGGCGGCGACCTCCCTGCCGCCGCCTCGGCGTACGCCGAGGCCGCCCGCCGGGCCACGAACGTCGCCGAGCGCGACCACCTGGTCCGTCAGGCCGCCCGCGCGCGGGCCGCCGAGCTACGTAGCAACAGTCGTCTCACCGAGCGTCCTCCATAGGCTCGCGCACCCAGCCATGACCCGATTGAGCCGGGCAACTCATCGCTGGTCTCTTCAGGCCAATTCGCAGTCGACGACGCGGTCGCTAGCTGGGTGTTCTCGCCGATGATGATGGGCTTGGGGGAGCGGTGGAGCATGGCCTGGGCGCTGGTGCAGGCCGCACGGCCAGCGGCCGACCGAGGCAGGTCAGATCGTGAGCGCGATCTTGCCCGTGACACTGCCGGATTCGAGGAGTTCGTGGGCCTTGGGGGCCTCGGCCAGGCCGAGAGTCGCCTGAAGGTGCGCACGCAGTTTCCCCGACTCGGCCAGGTCGGCGAGGGCCTCGAGGGCCGGGTAGTCGGGTTCCACGCTCAGCCCCGCGAAACGGCGCCCGGCCGTCTTGGTGCGGGCGGCGAGATCGACATCGCGACGGCCCACGATCGTGACCAGCAGGCCGCCGGGGCGCAGTACGCCGATGGAGCGCCGGGCGGTGTCACCGCCGATAGTGTCGAGCACCACATCCACGCCGTCGACCTGCGCGGCGAAGTCGCTGGCACGGTAGTCGATGAGTTCTTCGGCGCCCAGGCTCGCGACGAAGTCATGCTTGGCCGCGCTCGCGGTGCCGAGTACGTGAGCGCCGCGAGCCTTGGCGATCTGGACCGCCAGGTGCCCGACGCCGCCGCCAGCCCCATGGATCAGCACCCGCTGGCCCGCCGCCACCCGAGCGGTGTCCACCAGGGCCTGCCATGCGGTAAGACCCGCCAGCGGAAGCGCGGCCGCCTCGGCGTGGGACAGGCCGGCGGGCTTGCGGGCAAGCTGACGAGCTGGCGCCGCGACGTACTCCGCGTACGCGCTGGCCGCGCGCGGGAAGAACGGCATGCCGTACACCTCGTCGCCGGGCTGGAACCGGGTCACGCCAGGCTCGACGTCCTCAACCACCCCGCTGATATCCCAGCCGAGGATGAACGGCGGCTCGCCGAGCAGCGGGAACTGCCCGGACCGGATCACCGCCTCTACCGGGTTCACCCCTACCGCCCGCACCCGCACCAGCACCTCGGTGGGCAGCGGCACCGGGCGCTCCACCTCGGTGAGCCGCAGCACCTCCGGACCACCGAAGGCCTGCTGTCGGATCGACAGCATCGTTGCGGACATCGCGAGTCCTCCGTTCCCGACCGTCGGCGGCAGCCTCGGTACGAGGCTATGAGGCCGATAGGAACCGATTGGTACCCTTCGGCTCGTGACTGCTGGCAACGTGTTCCTGGCCGACTGCCCGGCTCGGCTGGCCGTCGAGATCATCGCCGACAAGTGGGCCGTCGTGGTCCTGTACGGCCTCGCGGATAAGCCGCGACGGCACGGTGAGCTCGCCGGGCTGATCGGCGGGATCTCGAACAAGGTGCTCACCCACACGCTGCGCCGGCTCGAGAGCAGCGGGCTGGTAGCCCGGCATGCCCACGCCGAGGCCTCGCCCCGAGTCGAATACGAGCTCACCGAACTCGGCCGTACCCTGATCGACCCGATCAGGATGCTGGCTCACTGGGCCGAGGCCAATGGCGACGCCGTCCTTGACGCCCAGGACCGCGCCTGACTAATCGACGGCCGGCGACCGGCAAACAGCCAGCAGATTTATCCCAGCTTGCG
>DASPZH010000279.1:0-3829 GCA_035636335.1 Streptosporangiaceae bacterium | reverse complement strand
CCATGCGTTATCGGCAGACGTCGCAAGTTTCACGAGCGTCACGAGTTTCAGGAGTTTCGTTACTGCCGCCGCACGAGACTAGGACATCGGATGCTCACCAGGCGTGCCTGCCGACCCAGGAAGAAGGCCTCGCTGCTCGCGCCCGCCACCGCGCTGTGGGACCACGTCGGCCTGGCTCGCCTCCAGCACTTCCTCGACCGGGCCAAGATGACGCAGACCGAGCTCAATACCTGGGGCGCCTGGGGGCTGACCGAGATCACCCCGCACGACGAGACCGTGCTGCTCCGCCTGCTGAAGTCCCCGGACCGGGTGCTGACGAACCGGTCACGCGACTACGAGCTGGACCTGATGAGCCACGTCATCAGCGCGCAGGCGTGGGGCGTTCGAGCCGGGGGGCAGAAGTACTTCACGTGGCACATCAAGAACGGCTGGGCGCCGCTGCCCGACCCGGACAGGAGCGCGTGGGTCGTCAACAGCATCGGCTGCTTCCTGCACCAGAAATTCGGGTACACGATCGTCGTGCTGACGCGCGACAATCCGGCTTCCGGCCTGAGCTACGGCATCGCGACGATCGAGAAGATCGCCCGGGTGATCAACCGCGCCCTGGTGCCCAGCGCGATCTCGTCCTGGCCGGAGCCGGCCCCGCCAGCGGTGGCCGGGCTGCGGCCGGTCCTCCGCCAGGTGCTGCCCGCGCGGCCCGGGCGCGGCTGACTCATGGCCACCGTGGTGCTGGCCGCGAGGGCGTGGTGGCTGCGGTGACGACGGCGTTCGTGCTGGGCGGCGGCGGGCTGCTCGGAGCGCACCAGGTCGGCATGCTGCGGGCGCTGGCCGAGGCCGGGATCGAGCCCGACCTGGTGGTGGGAACCTCGATCGGCGCGATCAACGGCGCGTTCGTCGCGGCCGGCCCGTCCGGCGCGGCCGGGCGGCTCGCCGAGCTCTGGCACGGCGATGCCATCAGGACCGCCTTCAGCGAGAAGCTGTGGGGCCGAGCGGTCCGGTTGGTCCGCTCGGGGACGCACCTGCACTCGATCGAGCCCCTGCGGCACATGCTGGACGCCATGCTGCCCGCGGCCGACTTCGCCGATCTCGCGCTGCCGTTCCAGTGCGTGGCGGCGAGCATCGAGCGCGCCAGCGCCTGCTGGTTCAGCGCCGGCCCGCTAGTGTCGGCGATCCTGGCGTCGTGCGCCGTTCCCGGGCTGCTGCCGCCGGTCAAGGTCGGTGACGAGCACTGCTTCGACGGCGGCCTGGTCGACTCGATCCCGGTCGGCCGGGCCCTGGCGCTGGGCGCGACCACCGTGTTCGTCCTCCAGGTCGGCCGGATCGAAAGCCCGCTGACCGTGCCGACGCGTCCGTGGGAGGTCGCGCTCGTCGCGTTCGAGATCGCCCGCCGGCACCGGTTTCACGAGGAGATGTCCGACTTGCCGGAGGGTGTGGAGGTCCATCTGCTGCCGACCGGCGGAACTCCGCGCTCGCCGGATCTGTCGCAGCTTCGCTATCGCGACAAGACTATGGTGGGGGCCAGCATCGAGCGTGCCTATGCGGCATCGGAACGCTACCTTGCCGCGCTGGCCGGGTCCTGACGGCATGGACCTAGCGGGACGATGGAGCCCAGGGGGACGACCCCCTGGAACCCCCGCGATGTTGGAGCCCAGGGGGACGACCCCCCGGAACCCCCGCGGTGTTGGAGACAGGAGTTGACTATGCTCCCGCCCCGGCTCGTCCGCAGGCTGGTGCTCGCGCCGCTGGCGATCGTGATCGCCGTGGCCCTCGCGGTGCTGTTCCCGCTCCTCGCGGTGGCCACCTGGATCTTCGGGCTGGTCGGCCGGTCCAGGCCAGGCCGGCACCGGGCGCTGCGGCTGCTCTTCTTCGCGCTGGTCTGGCTCTTCGCCGACACCGCGGCGGTTTTCATGGGCCTGGGTCTGTGGATCGCCAGCGGCTTCGGCGGCCGGCTCCGCACCGAGCCCTACCAGACCCGCCACTACGCCGTCATGCGCTGGTTCCTTGACCGGGTGTACTCCGCCGCCACCAGGGCGTTCGGCCTGCGGATAGAGATCGAGGAGCCCGAGCTCACGGCGACGGAACTGGCCGCGCGGCTGGCCCGCCCGATCATCGTGCTGAGCCGCCACGCTGGTCCCGGCGACTCCCTGCTGCTCGTGCATCACCTGCTCAGCGTGTACGGCCGGCGCCCGCGGGTCGTGATGAAGGCATCGATGCAACTAGACCCCGGCGTCGACGTCGTGGCCAACCGGCTGCCGAACGTGTTCATCCACCATGCCAAGACCGGCGAGCGGCTTTTCGTTGAGCAAATCCACCGACTGGCCGCCGGACTGGATGCGGCCGGGGCGCTGGTGATCTTCCCCGAGGGCGGCAACTGGACGCCGAACCGGTGGCAGCGCGGCATCGCGCGCCTGGAGCAACTCGGGCGGCGCGACCTGGCGGCCCGCGCGCGCGAGATGCCGAACCTGCTCGCGCCGCGCAGCGGGGGCGCGTTCACCGCGATCACCGCGTGCCCGGCGGCCGACGTGATCTTCGTGGCCCACGCGGGCCTCGACCAGATGGTGACCGTCGCGGACGTGTGGCGCAAGCTGTCGGTCGGCCAGACCATTCGGGCAAAGTGGTGGCGGGTGCCGGTCGAGGAGGTTCCGAGGGACGCCGACCACGAGGCCCAGGTGCTCTGGCTGTACGACTGGTGGCAGCGGATCGACGCGTGGATCTCGGCGAACCGGCCGGACAGCGGCGAGCCGCTGGCCCTGGCGGACGATCACTGACCGGCCGGGCCGTTAGCCGGTCGCGTGCAGCCAGCGCACCGGGGCGCCCGCCGAGGCGTGCCTGAACGGCTCGAGCTCGGCGTCCCATGCCTCGCCGAGCAGGAGCGACAGCTCGGCCTCGAGTGACCCGCCGAGCGCCGGGTGCCTCGGGCCGTGCAACTCCCGGATCGCGCCGAGCCCCTCGCCGTCGGCGCCCGAGGCGGCCAGGGTCATCACCGCGCGCAACCGGTTCTCGCTGATCATGACGTCGCCGTTGGCGCCGATGCTGGCCGAGAACATGCCGAGCGTGGGCGTGCAGCTATACCGGACGGCGTCGCAGCCCGCGCTGGCGTCCTCGGTCACCTCGAACCGGAGCAGGTTCCAGGTGGCGAGCGCCGAGGCGATTTCCCCCGACACGCCAGGGCGGCCCTGCCAGTCCAGTTCGGTCCTGACCGAGCCAGGCGCGGCCGGCTGCTCAATCCAGTGCAGCTTGACCGGCACGCCGAAAATCCCGGCCACCGCCCACTCGATGTGCGGGCTCAGCGCCGGGGGCGCAGAGTGAATCTGCAGCACGCCACGTACGGTCACCAGACCTCCCTGCCTGCCGACGAGGTGCGTCTTCCCCAACGAACCTCAGCCGACCGCGGCGGCTGCCTGCTGCGCGCGGACGCGTTGCTGCTGATACTCCAGGGACATTGTGCAGCAAGGACCCGCCCGGCACCAGTACCGGGTTGCCGTGTCGCGGGCCCGCGGGCGCTCGCCGAGGTCCCAGGCGGCCGCCTCGCGGCGCCGGGTGCTGTGCGGGCCGCCGCTGCCGTGGTGAGATGGTGCTGTGATCGTGGCTGGTGGAGCGTCGCCGTTACCGGCGCCTGGCCGGGCCGGCCAGGCGCGGCGGGCCGACCTGGACCGCGCCGGGCTGGTGTTCGTCGGCGAGATGTACGGCGTGCAACTCGACCAGCTCGCGCGGGTACTGGCAGTGACGCACCGGCGCGCGGCCGCGCTCGCGGCGGGCTGGCAGGCCGCGGGTATCGCCGAGGCCGCCGTCCTGAGCCCGGGTCCGCGCTGGGTCTGGCTGACCAGGG
>DASPZH010000278.1:0-9548 GCA_035636335.1 Streptosporangiaceae bacterium | reverse complement strand
CCAGGTGCTGGACCCCGGCCCGCGCCGCCGCCCTCACCAGGCTGCTGGCCTTGACGTCGTCGCCCTTGCTGGTGCCCGCGCAGTGCACGATGATCTCGGTCCCGTCCACCGCGGCCTCGACGCCTTCGCCCGTCGCCAGGTCACCTGTCACGAGCTCGGGGCCCTCGCCTGCCGCGTCGGCACCGTGGCCGCCGCGGCTCAGCACCCGCACCTCGCGGCCCGTGTCCCGCAGGCGCGGGACGACCAGGCGCCCGAGCGTGCCGGTGCCGCCCGTAACCAGGATGGGTGATGTCATGGCCCCTCCCGCCGATGGGTCCTCGCCCTCGTCACGTTCTGCGGTGCCCGGGGGTCAGTGTGGTGACACGTGTCAGCGAGAGAATGTGACTGATGGCCGACAGCGACTGGCTGGCAACCGCGTTCGAGGAGCACCGCGACCACCTCCGATCGGTGGCCTACCGGCTGCTCGGCTCGACGACCGACGCCGACGACGCGGTCCAGGACACCTGGCTGCGCCTGACCGGCGCGGATACCGCCGAGATCGACAATCTCGGCGGCTGGCTGACGACGGTCGTCGCGCGGGTGTCGCTGAACATGCTGCGGGCGCGGCGGTACCGGCACGAGGAACCGGTCGGTGACTCCTGGCCGGGTGCCGCCGAGGCGGCGGCCAGGGCCGGGGCCGTGGCGGGGCCCGGCGTGGCCCGCCGGGCCGCGGATCCGGAGGACGAAGCCGTGCTCGCGGACTCGGTCGGTCTCGCCCTGCTCGTCGTGCTCGACACGCTCACGCCCGCCGAGCGGATCGCGTTCGTCCTGCACGACATGTTCGCGATGCCGTTCACCGAGGTGGCGGCGGCGCTCGGGCGCTCGACGGACGCGACCCGGCAGCTCGCCAGCCGGGCCAGGCGCCGGGTGCGCGGCGCGCCAAGCCCGGATCGCGCCGCCGACCTGGCCCGGCAGCGCGAAGCGGCCACCGCGTTTCTCGCCGCGTCCCGCGGCGGTGACCTCTCGGCGCTGGTCGCAGTCCTGGACTCCGATGTCGTCCTGACCGCGGATGCCCAGGCCGCCCCGGCCGGAAGGGCGGCGCGACTCCAGGGCGCGGATTTGGTCTCCAGGGGCGCGGTCGCGGCCACGGCACTGGCCAGGGAGTCCCAGCTTGCCCTGGTGAACGAGAACGTGGGCATCGTCTTCGCGCCGGCCGGCCGGCTGCGGATCGTACTCGCCCTGACCGTCAGCGCCGAGCGCCGGATCACCGCCATCGACGTGATCGCCGATCCGGCCCGGCTGCTGCGGCTGCGGCTGGCCGTGCTGCCGGAAACGTAGCCTCCTGCCCGGGGGAAATCCCCGGGTGAAGACGGGTGCTTGCCACGTTCCGGCCGCCGCGCGCGACTCCTAGCGTGGAAGCCATGGCACACAACATGATCGAGGTCCGTGGCCTCTCGACCTCGTCGGCCCCGCGCTGCCGCTACCGGTTCCGCGATGTGGCCGCGATGGAATGGATCAAGCTCGTGACCCTGCGATCCACCTGGTGGACGCTGGCCATCACGCTGGCCGGGGCGGTCGCCATGGCCGTCGTCATCGGGCTGAACACCAAGAACGCCGCCGCGGACCTGACCAACAACGCGCTGGCCGGCATGGTTCACGGGCTGCTGCTCACCGGGGTGCTCGGGGTGCTCATCATGACCAGCGAGTACACGTCCGGGATGATCCGGGCCACACTGGCCGCCGCGCCGAGACGCCCGCTGGTGCTGGCCGCCAAGGCGGCGGTGTTCGGCGGCGTGACGCTGGTCCTGGGGGAGGCAGCCGCGTTCACCGCGTTCCTCGCGGGCGGCGCCGCCCTCCGGCACGGCATAACGGCCCCGGCGCTGACGCAGCCGGGCGTGCTGCGCGCGGTGGTACTGTCCGGGGCGAGCTTCGCCCTGATCGGGCTGCTCGGCCTGGGCCTGGGCGTCATCGTCCGGCACACCGCCGCGGCCATCGGCGTGCTCGTCGGCGGGGTGTGGATCCTGGCCCAGGTCATCGGCGCGCTGGCCAACGGGGCGATCGCCTACCTGCCCATATCGATCATCGCGAACTCGCTGGGCACGACCAAGCCGGAAACCTGCGGCGGGAGCGCCGGAAGCTGCCCGCATCTCCTGTCCGCGTGGGCCGGGCTCGGCGTGCTGTGCCTGTACGCGGCCGCGCTGCTGGCCGTGGGCGGATGGCTGCTGTCCCGGCGGGATGCCTGATTCAGGATTAACGCACCCGAGGGGAGAATGTCCGTATGAGAGGCGCCGGTGCGACGCGGGCGTATGCGACGGCGCGTGCGGTGCTGGTCGCCCCGTTCACCGGCCGGGCCCTTCGGGAGGCAATGTTCGCCCTGGTCGGCGTGCCGATCGGGTTCGGTTTCCTCGGTGTCGCGTTTGCCGGTGCTCTCGCCATCGCGACCTCGCGCAACCACCCGCCTGGGGTGCACCTGAGCCCGGTCCCGGTCTTCACTCCCTTCGGCCTGTTCGGCGCGGGCAGCTTCCGGGTAACCACCTTCCCCGGCACGTTCGCCGCCCTCGCCGCGGGGGCGGCCATGGTGCTGGCCGCGCCCTGGGTCACCAGGGCAGTGGTGTCGGTGGACCGCTGGCTCGGCCGCGTCCTGCTCGGGCCGCGCACGCCGGCGCAGCGGGTGCGTGACCTGGAGCAGACGAGGGCGCTGGCGGTCAACGATTCCGCCGCGCTGATCCGCCAGGTGGAACGCAACCTGCATGACGGTGCCCAGGTCCGGCTGGCGACGCTGGCGATGAACCTCGGCATGGCCAGGGAGAAACTCGGTGCCGACGGTGAGGCGGCGGATCTGGCCGCCGCTCGCGAACTCCTCGACGCGGCCCACGGGGGAGCCAAGCTCGCTCTCGGGGAGCTGCGCGAGCTGGCCAAGGGCATTCACCCGCCCGTTCTCGACAACGGGCTGGCCGACGCGCTGCTCGCAGCCAGCCGTGCCGGCGTCCGCGCGCTGACTCCGCGGGAGCGCGAGGTGCTCACGCTGATGGCGGAGGGACGATCCAACGCGGGCGTCGGCCGGGCGCTCGTCCTGTCCACCGGTGCCGTGGAGAAGCATGTGGCCAGCATTTTCGGCAAGCTGGGCCTGCCTGCGTCGGAGAACGACAACCGGCGGGTCCTGGCGGTCCTGCGCTACCTGGGTTCCTGAGCAACGGGTGCGCCAGTCAGGCGCCGCGACCGGGCGGGGCGCTCAGGCCTTTCGGCCGAGCAGGCCGAGCAGGCGGACGTCATCGGGGACGCCGGGGCCGGCGTTGATGCGGCTGCCGAACATGCCGGACGCGACCAGCAGGTCCGCGTTGGCTTGCGTCCACGGGAGCAGCAACGCGACCACGTCGGGTTCGAGCGCGTCGTCTTGCCCGGTAGCCCGGGCCAGGTCCCAGCCGTGGATGGCGAGGTCGGCGGTGAGCTGCATCAGGTACTCCTCACCGGGGAATTCGCCGAAGGACAGGTGCACGGTCCGCTCAAGGGCTCCCGGCCGCGCGGCCGCGGCCTGCGCCGCCTGAGCCGACGACGCGACCAGGCCGGGCCAGGTCGAGGCGTCGTCGCCCATGAGGTCGCCGTCGAACCGGTCGCCGACCTGCTCGATCGTCAGGCCGTCGAACAACGGCGGCACCCAGAGCTGTTCGTACAGCAGGTGCTGGACCAGCGCCTGCACGTCCCATTCCGAGCACGGGGTGTCGTCATGCCACTGCTGCGCGCCCACCCCGGCGACCAGCGCCGCGAACCGCCGCCCGCAGCGGCCGTGCAGTTCGACGAGGTTGTCTGCCATGCGCGTGCTCCCCCGATCGCCCGATGTCGACGTAACTCTAACCGCCCGCGCACCCGCGGTCACGTTCCGCGCGTTCTCGCGCACGCGCGGGCGCGTTCTGCCGCGTAGCACCTGAGTCACGGGGGGCTGCCCGGGGTAACTGGGATGTAGGTACGGCCGCCGGGGGGGCTGAATGCCGCGCGGCCGGACATTCCTGACGACGGGGGTTGGGTTGTGACAGCATTCAGGCTTCTGTTGGCCAGGGGCCGCGGTCGCACCGAGCCGCGATGTCGACGCTGATCCGCCGCCGGTACGGGCGGCTCGGGCTGCAGCTCGCGCTTGCCTTCGTATTCGTGGCGGTGGGGGCGGTCGTCGCGGCGAACGTCGTCGCGGCGCTGACCGTGTATGCCGACGCGCGTCAGCTTCTCGATCGCCAGGAGGCCGACCAGGCCAGCGCCGCGGCGCTCGGCGCCGCGGCGACCTACCCCCAGGCCGGCACGCGCGCCGCCTGGGCCCGCGCACTCACGCCGGTGATCGCCGTCGCCGACCGGTCCGGAAGCGCGATGCGGGTCAGGGACATGACCGGCCAGATCGTGCGGTCCTCGCCGGGGTATGGCAGCATTCCGCCCGGGCTGCCGATCCGGAGGGCTCCCGTCCGTGCGGGTGGGCGGCGAGTCGGGTCTGTGACACTGAAGTTCGACGACCGCGGCGTCGGAGGGATCCTGAGCCATTTCGAGGCACAACGCTGGAAGGCGCGCCTCGGCGCCGCCGGGTTCGGAGCGCTGGTCGCGCTGGTCGTGGCCTTCTTCCTGGCCCCCATGATCGCCGCCCCGGTGGATCGGCTGATCTGGACGGTCCGGGCGAGAGGATCCGGCCACAGGGACGCCAGGGTCGGCAAGGTCCGCGGGTTCCGCGACATCCGCGAGCTAGCGGCAACCTTCGATCAGATGGCCGACAACATCGGTCAGCAAGATCAGGTTCGCCGCGAGTTCGTCGCCAACATCACGCACGAGCTGCGCACGCCGATCGCGGTGCTGCAGGCCAGCACCGAGGCGATGCTGGACAAAATCACCGAGCCGACCGCCGACAAACTGGAGTCACTGAACGAGGAAGCGATCAGGCTGGGTCAGATGGTCGACGACCTGCAGCGGCTGGCATCGGCCGAGGCGGCAGCCGTGCAGCTCACCCTGTCTGCCTGCGACCTGGCCGCCCTGGCGGCGCCGGCGGCCGACAGCCTGCGCGAGATCTTCGACAACGCCGGCATCCGCCTGGTGCGGCGGCTGACCGCCGTCTACGCCCGCTGCGACCGGGCGAGGATGCGCGAGGTGGTGACGAACCTGCTCACCAACGCGGCCAAGTTCACGCCGTCCGGCGGCCAGGTGGTCCTGGAGACGTGCCCCTCCGGCGACCTGGCGATGCTGCGGGTCAGCGACACGGGCGTCGGCATCCCGGCCGACGAACTGCCGCACGTGTCCCGGCGGTTCTTCCGCGGGCGCAGCGCCGCCGAGGTCAGCGGCAGCGGCATCGGCCTGGCCATCGTCGACGAGCTGGTCCGCGGCCATCATGGCGGGATGGTCATCGCCAGCCAGCCAGGCCAGGGAACCCAGGTCACGATCGAGCTCCCGAGTGCCGACGTGACCGGGCCGGGCAGTCGTTAGGCCGAAAAGTCACCGGTCAGGGCAGCATGTGCGCGGAGAAGGTGAGCGCGCTGGTCAGCACCAGGACGAGCACCTCGACCGCGACGAACAGCCCGAAGGCGCGGCCGGACGGGCGGCGGCCCCAGACCATGATCGCCGGGAAGGCGACCAGCGCCATCCGGGCGTTCGGCGGCGTCATGATCGACCAGAGGGTCAGCGCGGCGATGCCCGCGGGCAACATCAGCGCGCCTGCGCTGAGCTCGCCGCGGACGCGCAGCAACGCCCGGACCGAGAACCCCAGGAACACTCCGCCGAGAATGCCGTTCCAGATGTTCCAGGCGAAAATGCGCGGCACCAGTTGCGCTGGCTGGCTGAGCAGGTGCCGTGCGACCGGCAACGCGAGCAGCGCCAGGGGCTCGCTCTGCTGATGCCAGCCGTAGTGCTGGGCGAGGTAGGCCGCGAACGGCGTCCCGGTCCATGTCCACAAGAAGACGGCCAGGCCCGCGATGCCGAGCGGAGCCAGCAGCGGCGCGGCAACGCTGCGGCGTGCCGCCGGGTCTCGCCAGCCCAGGCTTCGCACCTGTGCCACGGCGGCGGCGGCGCAGACGGGGATGAGGACCAGGGCGACCGGCTCGACGGCGGTCGCGAGCCCGGCCAGCAGACCCGCGATCAGCCAGCGCCGGGAGCGCAGCGCGAGCAGGCAGCCGACGGCGAGCGGAATCGTCAGGCACTCGGAGTACGCCATCGAGAACACGATGGACCCCGGGAACAGGCAGACGACCAGCACCGCGCGCCGGGCCGCCTGCTCACCCCACCACGCGGCCGCCAGCCGCTGGACGAGCAACGCGGCGGCCAGACCGCCCGCGATCGAGGTGACCAGCGCCGCCTGCGGCACCGGCATGACGCATACCCAGGCCACCGCCCGGACGACGAGCGGGTAGAGCGGGAAGAACCCGAGCGTGGACTTCGCGTGCAGCGGCCGGACCGGGTACCCGTGCTCGGTCAGCCGCAGATACCACCGGCCGTCGAAGAGGAAGGCGTCATTGGCCAGCGAGTGGTGCGTGACCACGGCCACCACGCTGGCCACGGTCAGCAGCAGCAGGCGGGACGCGCAGTAGACCGCGACCGGCCAGCCGGCCGCCCCGAGCGCGGCCGCCAGCCGGTCCCGAGCACGCTGCGGGCGGTCTGCGGCCGGGTCGGAGGGCAGCTCGAGGTCGGTCGGCTCGGCCTGGCCGGCAACGGACTGACGGGCGACTGGCTCGACTGCATCCGCGCGGCTGGTCTGCACTCTGTCCGCTCCTTCGTGACCGGTCTCGCTCGTCGCACTGCCGGCGACGGCATCTTCCCAGGCCCAGGCGGGACGGGCCGCGGGCGCGCGAATGCCGCCGTGGCTGGTGCGATGACCGATGCGGGCATCGGGCTGTTCCGTGACCCACTGGCCAGTACGTGCCCGTCATGCCGCTGGCGGCCACGCCGACCGGACCGGTGAGGACCGGCCGACTGGCAGGGTGACGCTGCCAGGCGTGATCTGCTTGACGTGCGGTCCGGTGCGGACTGGGTTGTGAGCCTTCAGGCTTCACTGTAGCCGGGAGTCCGATCTGCGCATCACCGTCGCCGGCAGCATCCGCTCACCAGATCCAGGCTCGACACGTCTCGACACGTCCTGGCCCGGGTGCTTAGGTGTCATTACTTGCGGTGGCCGGGACCACGCTTGACCAGGTCGTCGTCCGTGGCGGGGCGGGCGCCGGCGGGTACGCACCGCAGCTCACCGACATCCACGTCATGGACGTGCAGTCGCCCGCCCGCTTCGAGTACTTCGACAGCTACGGAAGCCTTCCCGGCCTGTCCTACCTGATCAGCGCGTACCGCCCGAACGAACTGCTGAGCGCGAGCAACGTGCCCGCGGGCAGCGACCGGATCGGCGGTGACGAGGTCGCGGCGCTGCTGCTGCGCTACCCCAACGCGGTCCTGTGGGTGAACGGGCACACGCACCGCAACCAGGTTCTCCCGCACGCCAGGACGGCCGGCGCGGCGATCGGCGGCGGCTTCTGGGAACTCAAAACCGCCGCCCACATCGACTGGCCCGAGCAGCGCCGTTCAGCTCGGGCGGCCAGGCCCAGACCGCGACGGCCAGGACCCTCGCCCGCGCATCCGCCTGACAACCCCGCCCCGCGCCAAACCGGCCGGGCTCCGGTGTTAGCGGAGCCCGGCCGGGTTTCCGGTTGTTAGCGGTCCGAGGAGTCGCCCTGACCGCCATCACGCTGGCCGCCGTCGTGCCGGTCCCCACGGTCCCGCTCCATGCGGTCCTCGCGGGCGTCGTCGCGGTCGCGTGCGTCACGGCGGTCCTCGCGGGCGTCGTCGCGGACCCGCGCGTCACGGCGATCCCCGGCCGTCGCACCGGCCGCACCGGCGGCTCCGGCCGCTGAGTTCGAGCCGAGCGCCTTCGCGCCCGCGCCGTCATCGTGCCCGCTGCCCGCGCCGGCCCTGGCCGCGAGGTAGTGCAGCAGATCGAACTCGCGCGGACGGCGGCAGCCGCAGCGGCAGCGGCCACCAATAGACCGAGTCCAGGTTTGGGCCCGGATTCGCACCGGCAAAGGCCCAGCCGCGCCGGTATAGTCACCCTTTGCCCGGCACGGCGTAACCGGCGACCGACGGCCATCTGATCCCGAGCACGACGGACTCCTCCTCGGCGAACCAGGAATGGTCGACGCCATCGAAGACCACGTAGTCGCCACGTTCGGCCAGCACGACCGTGCGCGAGGGAAACTCGATCCGGAAGCGGCCGTTCACCAGGACGATCAGCGCGGTTCGCGTCTCGCCGCAGACCCACTGCGCGCGCTGGTCGCCACGCGGATGGGTGCCCCATTTGATCTCGACATCGGCGCTGTGCCTGATGTCGCCGGGGGGCATGAAATGCCCGAGCAGCCAGCCGCGGTTGGCGGGGGCGTCGTCAGGCGCCGACCCGACGTAGATCTTGCCAGCCATAGGCAAGGACGCTAGCAAGCTAGTTCGGGCCGGCGCGACCGGAGCCAGGCGGCTACCGCCTGGCTCCCGCATGCGGGTCAGCCGGCCGGCGCGGACATGGCTGCCGTGTACTGCTTTCCTTCCTTGTCAACGATCCGCGGTCCGCCGGTGCCGGGGGTAGGGGCAAAGGTCACACGCCGGCCGGCTATGCGGCACGGGCGTCAGTCTGGCCGGGATAAGTTGGTCTGGCCATGGCTGTCATCGCTTCGCTCTGCGTGTTCTGCGGGTCGTCCATGCCGCCCGATCACCGCTACCGTGACATGGCCAGGGCGCTGGGCAGCCTGGTGGCCGGGCGGGGTATCGACCTGGTCTACGGCGGTGGCAGCGTCGGCCTGATGGGCGAGATCGCCGACGCCGCCCTCGCGGCCGGCGGCCGGGTGCTCGGCGTCATCCCGACCGGGTTGTTCAGCCGGGAAGTCGCGCACGCTGACCTGACCGAACTGCACGAGGTCGGTTCGATGCACGAACGCAAGCAGCTCATGTACGACCTTGCGGACGGTTTCGTCGCGCTGCCCGGCGGGCTGGGGACGCTGGAGGAAGTCGCCGAAGTGACGACCTGGTCGCAGCTCGGCCTGCACGCCAAGCCGGTCGTCCTGCTCGATGTGGACGGCTTCTGGGACCCGCTCGCGGCCCAGCTCGACAAGATGGTCGCCGTCGGCCTGCTGAAGCCGGCCAACCGGGAGCTGGTCCAGCGCGCGGTCACCCCCGAGGACGCCCTCACCGTGCTGGCGGTCGCGCAACCGCCGCGCGAGCGGAAATGGATAACGCCCAGCGATCGCTGAGTCCCGCATCCGCCGATAAGGGAACCCTTAATCCGAAGTCGCGGCCTGGCCGCCGCCCAACTACAGTCGAATGTGGGCACGGCCGATAACGGCATGCGCCAGGAGACGCCGGGGAGGTGAGCCGGGTGAGCAGGTCGGAGCAGGGCCGGGACGCTGGCCGCGAGCCGAGCCGGGGGGCGCGGCCGGGGTCCGGCGCGGGACCAGATGACGTCGTCGAGGTGCTGCGCGGGGTGTGGACAGCGAGCGGGCAGACGAGCGCGGACCTGGACGAGTTGTTCGGCACCGCCAAGTCCTGCAAGAACATGCGCAACGTCGGCTTCGACGCGCTCGCCGACA
>DASPZH010000277.1:0-5102 GCA_035636335.1 Streptosporangiaceae bacterium | reverse complement strand
TGGCGGATTTCATCACGCCGGTCGTCGGCGCGGCCGCGTGGGTGGGGTCGCGGGAAGCCCGCCGCCACACCACCGACCTGGTGACGATCACCGCCCGGCCGCGGTGGGCCCGCCTGCTCACCACGTGGGCCGCCACCACCGGCTGGGCAATTGCAGGCTGCCTGGGCTGCCTGGCCGTCCTGTACACGGTAACCGCGCGGCAGGCTGGCTGGGGCGGGCCGCTGTGGTGGCCGGCCGCCGTCGTGGCTGCGAGCCTGGCGGCGCTGTCGGCGATCGGGTTCGCGGCCGGGACGCTCGTCCCCGGCCGGCTGACCGCACCGCTGGCCGCGGTCGCCGCCTTCTTCATGCTCGCGCTGAGCACGGAACTGATCGTCGGCAGCCAGTCGTACTGGCAGATCTCGCCGCTGGTCACGGGCCCCTGGGACGCGGGGCCGAACGCGGGTGTCGGGACCTTTTACCCCTACCTTCCCGACCTGTCCATCGCCCAGGTGATGTTCCTCGCCGGGCTCACCATCGCGGTGCTGGCCGCCCTGGCCCTGCCCAGGGGCTCGGGTGGGCGGCGGCTGCGCGCAGCCGCCGCGGCCGCCTGTGCGGGCGGGCTGGTCGCGGCCGGGACCGCTGTCGCGCTGGCCGGGACCGGCAGGCTGGACGCCCATGGCATGATCGCCATCCCGGCCCTGCACGATGCCGCCAATGACCGGCCGATCCGCTTCTCCCCGGTCTGCAGCCAGACTGCGGTCCCGGTCTGCCTGAACCCCGCCTACGCGAGTTACCTGCCCGCCGTCGCCGCGGCCCTCAAGCCGGTGCTTCACGAGATAGCGGGCCTGCCCGGCGCGCCGGTCAGGATCAGCCAGGCAGCCGTGACGTACCAGCAGGGAGCAGGCAATTCCGTCGGCGCCAGCCTGGCTGGCCCGCCCGTCAGCGGCAGGCCGCCGGTCTACCACCTGCTTCTTCCCGACCAGCTTCCAGGACCCGTCACGACCGTCAGCGAACTGGCCGCCGCGGCGCGATTGACCGCCGGGCCCGCTATCCTCGCCAGCGTCATGGGCGACGGCCCCGGCGCTTCCCAGGCGCAGCATGCGGTCACGGCGGCGCTGGAGATGGCGGCCGGCCTGCCGCTGCACCGCTCGCCTCCCGGTATCCCGCCGGCAGCCGGCAGTCAGCCCGGAACGCCGCCGGAGGTGACACCCGGCTCGCCGGCCTATGCCGCGGCCCAGCGGTTCGCCGCGCTGCCGGCCTCGGCCCGGCATGCCTGGCTCGTGCGGCACCTGACCGCGCTGCGGGCCGGCCGAATCACCCTGGCGCAGCTACCGTGACCGCCGGCCGGGCTCGCGAGATGCGGGCTGCCGCGCCAGCCGGCTCGGCGCGGCCGGCCAGGCCGCTCCCCGGCGGAACGCGCCTGGTCCGGCTGCACGCCATCAGCCGGCGGGTCCCTGCGGCGGTGGCAGCGATAGCGGCCTGCGCCCTCGGCCTGAGGCTCGCGCTCATCGGGCACTGGGACAGCTATGGCGCGCTGCAGCTTCCGCTGGTGTTCGAGGCCGCGTCCGCGATGGCCATCACCATCACGACCGCAAGTCCCCTCGGCGAGCCCGAACGCGCTGGCGGCCGGTGGCTGCCGTTCCTGCGGCTGGCCTCAGCGATGATGCTGACCGCGGCGGCGGCAGCCGCGCTGGCCGCCGCCGGAACCGGCGCGCACCTGGCCGGCGGCCCACTTGACGTGCTGCGCAACGTGGCCGGGATGACCGGCATCGGCCTGCTGTGCGCGGCCGCGCTCGGCGGCGGGCTGGCCTGGGCCGGCCCGGCCGGTTACCTGGTGGCGGGCGCCTACGCGCTGTACACCCAGTGGCACGGTCCAGCGCTGACCACGCCGTGGATCTGGCCGGCCCGGCCACCGCACGACCTAGGCGCGGCCATCTGCGCCGGGCTCGTATTCGCCGGCGGGATAGCAGTCATCTCGGTGCGCGGAGCCCGCGATCGCGCCGACGAGTAACTGGTCATCTCCTCCGTCGCGCACGCTCCGGGCTACCCGGGTTCTCGGGGGCCGTCACTGTGAACCGCTCCGGCAGCTATTCCGGTTTCAGGAATAGGGGCGCAGAGTAGGGCCAGAGGGCCAGGAGGTGGGTCGCGGTGGGTGATGCCGTCGTCGGCGTTGTGGCGAACCCGCTGTCCGGTCGCGACATCCGGCGCCTGGTTACCCAGGCCTCGGTGTTCCCGATGGCCGAGAAGGCCAACATGGTGCAGCGCATGCTCACCGCGTTCGGTGCGGTTGGCGTGCACCGAGTGCTGCTCAGTACCGATCTCGGCGGGATCTCCGCGGCGGTGTTCCGCGCGATCGGGCGGCGCCGCCGTCAGGACGGCCGGTGGCCGGAGGTCGAGTTTCTCGACGGCCAGCCGATCCGGCAGACCGCGCAGGACACGGTGGAAGCCGTCCGGCGCATGGTTGCCGCGGGTGCGCGCGTGATCGTCTGCCTCGGCGGTGACGGCACCGCCAGGGTCACGGCTTCGGCGGCCGGCGACGTGCCGATGCTGGCGCTGTCGACGGGCACCAACAACACGTTTCCAGCGGTCCGGGAGGCGACCATCGCTGGCCTTGCGGCGGGCCTGGTCGCTACCGGCGCGGTCCCGGCCGAGGGCGCGGTAAACCGCGCCAAGCTGCTCGAGGCGCGGGTGGGCGATCGGGTGGAGACGGCGCTCATTGACGTCGCCGTGTCGACCGAACGCCATGTCGGAGCCCGCGCGGTCTGGGATCCGGCGACGCTGACCCAGCTTTTCTGCGCGTTCGCGGAGCCTGACGCGATCGGCCTGTCCAGCATCCTGGGCCAGTTGTCCCCCGTGGCCCGCCACGAGTCACACGGGGTCACGGCGCGCATCTCGGCCGACGCGGCACGACAGGTCCTCGCTCCCATCGCGCCGGGGCTGGTCGTGCCGGTAGGGGTAGGTGAGATCGAGCGAATGTGCCCCGGATCGGCTCATCCGATTGATGCGCGAGCAGGCGTCATCGCCGTCGACGGCGAGCGTGAGCTCACCTTCGAGCCAGGAGAGCGGCCCGCTGTCCGGCTGCGCGCTGACGGGCCGCGGTGTGTGGATGTGCCCGCGGTCCTGGCGGCGAGCGCTCGGCTCGGTCTGCTCGGACGCACACGTCAACGGTCCTCGTCCAGCTAGGAGTGCACGCACCGACCGTCCAGGAGGAGCACATGACCGACACGGCGGAGCGCAGGGCTCTGACTCGGCAGCAACTGCTGAGCGTCTACCGAACGATGCGGTCGATCCGCGAGTTCGAGGAACGCGTGCACGCGGAGTTCGCGACCGGCGAGATTCCGGGGTTCGTCCACCTGTACGCGGGCGAGGAGGCCTCGGCCGTGGGCGTATGCAGCAACCTCGACGATCGTGACACCATCGCCAGCACCCATCGCGGTCATGGCCACTGCATCGCCAAGGGCGTGGACGTCAGCGAAATGATGGCCGAGATCTACGGCCGCAAGACAGGAAGCTGCCATGGCAAGGGCGGCTCGATGCACATCGCCGACCTGTCCAAGGGCATGCTCGGCGCCAACGGCATCGTCGGCGGCGGGCCGCCGCTCATCTGCGGGACGGCACTGGCCGCCAAGATGAAGGGCACCGGCGGCGTCGGCGTCGCGTTCTTCGGTGACGGCGCGAGCAACCAGGGCACGACGCTTGAGTCTTTGAACCTGGCCTCCGTGTGGAACCTGCCTGCCGTCTTCGTCGCCGAGAACAACGGGTACGCCGAGGCCACATCCAGCACCTGGTCGGTGGCCAGCGACAACATCGCCGACCGCGCGGCCGGATTCGGCATGCCGGGTGTCATCATCGACGGCTTCGACTTCTTCGCGGTCCACGAGGCCGCGAGCGAGGCGATCGGCCGCGCCAGGGACGGCGGCGGTCCGACGCTCCTGGAGATGAAGTTCACCCGCTACTTCGGCCACTTCGAGGGCGACCAGCAGACCTACCGGGCCGGCGAGGTCGAGCATGCACGGGCCGAGCTGGACTGCCTGAAGCGATTCGCTGCCCGGGTGACCGAGACCGGCGAGGTCACCCTCTCCGAACTCGGCGCCGTCGACGCCGAGGTCGCGACCATGATCGACAAGGCCGTCGCCGGGGCGAAGGCCGCACCGCTGCCCACCGAGGCAGACCTGCTCACCGACGTCTACGTCCGCTACTGATCGGAGGCTGGCCGTGGCCAGAACCATCACCTACCGCGAGGCGATCAACGAGGCGCTGGCCCAGGAAATGGAGCGCGACGAGACCGTCATCATCATGGGCGAGGACAACGCGGGTGGCGCGGGATCGCCCGGCGAGGACGACGCCTGGGGCGGCGTGCTCGGCGTGACCAAGGGGCTGTACCACAAGTTCCCTGGCCGGGTGCTCGACACGCCTATCTCCGAGTCGGCGTTCATCGGTGCCGCGATCGGCGCGGCAACGGCCGGCCTGCGCCCGGTTGCCGAGCTGATGTTCGTCGACTTCATGGGCGTCTGCTTCGACCAGATCTACAACCAGGCGGCGAAGTTCCGGTACATGTTCGGCGGCAAGGCCGTCACGCCGGTCGTGATCCGGACCATGTACGGGGCCGGGCTCCGTGCCGCCGCGCAGCACTCACAGTGCCTGTACCCGCTGTTCACGCATATCCCGGGGCTGAAGGTCGTTGTTCCGGCGACCCCGTATGACGCGAAGGGCCTGCTGACGCAGGCGATCCGCGACGACGACCCGGTGATGTTCTTCGAGCACAAGGGGCTCTACGACCTGGCCGGGCCGGTGCCGGAGGAAGGCTACGCGCTGCCGTTCGGTGAGGCGAACGTGGTGCGGGAGGGCGGCGACGTCACGATCGTCGCGCTCGGCCGCATGGTGCACACCTCGCTTGAAGCGGCTGAGCACCTCGCCGCTGCCGGAGTGCAATGTGAGGTCGTCGACCTGCGCACGACCAGCCCGCTTGACGAAGACACCGTGCTGGAGAGCGTCGAGAGCACCGGCCGGCTCGTCGTGGTGGACGAGGCGCACCCGCGGTGCTCGGTGGCCACCGACATCTCGGCTCTGGTCGCGCGGAAGGCGTTCGGCGCCTTGCGGGCCCCGGTCGAGATGGTGACGGC
>DASPZH010000276.1:0-3525 GCA_035636335.1 Streptosporangiaceae bacterium | reverse complement strand
TGAAATGGCTCCTTGAACAGAGAGCGGGCAGCGTGAATCGCGAAACGGTCATCGTCATGCCCTCCTCTCCGCTCAGCCGTCCGGCCGGCACCGCCGACGGGACGGCAACCCGGGAGCCCAGCCCCCGCCGTGGCCGTGCGGTCGGTGCGCCATCCATGATCGCGAAGACTTTGCGGCGGCGGGTTCAATCTGACGTAAATCCTTCGCCTTGCGAAAATCCTTCGCGTTAACGACGGTGAGGCGCCCGATTCGGCCGCTAGCGCGCCGGCCGAGGCCGCGCAGACCTTCGCAGCAACGCCGGCCGGGCGCTCGCTGAGACTCAGCCGGCCGGGCGCTCGCTGAGACTCGCACGCCGGGGACGCGAGCCGCAACCGAATATCGGCTGGCGGGTCCCGGCAGATGCGCAACGGCGATCAAGCCCGCGCCGAGCGCAGATGGCACGATCGGGACATGAGCGAGCCGGAGGGGCGCGGCGCTACCTGGACCGAGGAGCGACGGCCGAGCGCGTCGGCTGACACCTTTGCTCGCTTCCTCGACGTCCTGGCCGACACGATGGACGACCACGAGGCATCGGGCGAGTCGCTGGCGGCGCGCGTGCACCTGTCCAGGTTTCACTTCGACCGGCTGGTCTCGGCCGCCGCGGGTGAGCCGCCGGCTGCCCTGCGTCGCCGGATCCTGCTCGAACGCGCCGCGTACCGGCTGGTCAGCACCGACCACGACGTGCTCCGCGTCGCCGTCGAGGCCGGCTATGCCAGCAACGAGGCCTTCACGAGGGCGTTCCGCCGCGCCTACGGACGCCCGCCGGCGCGGTGGCGGCGCAGCCCGACCGGCTTCCGGCTGGACGCCCCCAGCCAGGTCCACTTCAGCCCGCCCGCGGGGCTGCGAGTCCCCGCCCGAGGAAAGGTAACCGCCGTGAACCTGGTCAGCCGCATGCTCTCCCATCACGTCTGGCTCGTTGGCCAGATGCTGGACAGGGCGCAGCGCCTGCCCGACGAGGTACTCAACCGGCCCGTGACGATCTCCGTCGAGGGCATCGACGACGAGCCGACCCTGCGGTCGCTGCTGGCCCGGCTAGTCGGGCAGCTCGCGATGTGGGACGCGGCGATGCACGACCGGCCCTACGACATCGCGGTCGAGCGCGGTCAGAGCGTCGCCGACCTGCGCGCGGCGATCCGGGAGATCGGTCCGGCGTTCCTGGCCGAGGCCAATGCGATCATCGACGAGAGCCGGCTCGACGAGGCGTTCGTCGATGCGGTGTGCGACCCGCCCGAGGTATTCACCTACGGCGGCATGATTGCCCACGTGCTGACCTTCGCCGCGCACCGCCGGACGCTGGTCTGCGGCGCCCTCGTCGACGCGGGGGTCACCGATCTCGGCGCCGGCGACCCGATGCGCTGGGTCGCCGAGCACGCCGCCTAGCGGCGCAACTGGACACCCGGGCAGTTCGTCCACCACGATGACGCCATGATCGACGACCTGATCGCGCGCATGCGGGCGATGCTCGGGCCGCTCCAGGCGGCCCGCGAGCGACCTCGCGAGAGACCGAGCGAATCGCGCGAGCGAACGCACGAGGGACCGGAGGAGCGATCATGACCGTCGTCGGGCCAAGCAGGCTGCAACGGGACGGCCTGTTCGGCGTGCTCCTCGCGGTGTTCGTGCTGGCGTTCGTGCGCGGGTTCGCCGGCGCGTCGACGCCGGGCGGCAGGATCGCGGTGGCCGTGTTCGCCGGCGGCGCGACCGCCGTGCTGCTCTGGGCGTGGATCCGCTCGATCATGCGCCCCGCGCGGCTGGAGATCTCCGCCGACGCGGTCACGCTCGTCGAGCCGGGCGGCCAGCGCAGGACGCTGCACCGAGCATCGGGTGACGAGATCCGGGTAACCGCCGTCGGCGGGGGGCGGTACCGCAGGTCGGCGCTGACCATCGCCGGGTCGGGCACCGTGCTGCCGCTGAGCTTCTTCAGCCGCAGCGAGATCCAGCGCCAGTGCGTCGCGAACGGCTGGCAGTTCGCCGGGCCCGGCCGGCGGACCGGGCTTTAGCGGACGAGTCTGGTGCCGAGCCCCGACCAGCCCGCCGCAGGCCAGCCGGAAGCGGGCCAGCCGGGCGAGTACCGGCTGTACCGGGAGCTGGCCGACTGGTGGCCGCTGATCTCTCCGCCGCACGAGTACGCGCAGGAGGCCGCCTACCTCGCCGCCGTGCTCAGCTCCACCGCGGCCGTGCCCGTGCGCGAGGTGCTCGACCTCGGCAGCGGCGGCGGCCACGTCGCCGCGCACATAAAAGGCCGGTTCGACCTCACGCTCGTCGACATCTCCGCCGACATGCTGGCGGTGTCGCGGCGGCTCAATCCCGAGTGCCGGCATCTGCGCGGCGACATGCGGACCGCGCGGCTCCCGCGCGCCTTCGACGCCGTCCTGGTCCATGACGCGGTCGACTACGTCACCGGCCGCCGCGACCTGGCCCGCGTGATCGAGACCGCCTTCGCGCATTGCCGGCCGGGCGGAATCGCCGTCTTCGTGCCCGACTACGTCAAGGACGACTTCCGCGACCTCACCGGCGCGGGCGGCGGCGGCACCGACCCGGCCGGCCGGCGGGCCACCTTCACGGAGCGGACCTGGGATCCTGATCCGTCCGACGACTGGGTCCAGGCCGAGTACGAGTTCACGCTTCGCGGCGCGGACGGCGCGGTCGAGGTTATCCGCGAGACGCACCGGCTTGGGGCGTTCGGCCGCGACACGTGGCTGCGCCTGCTGGCCGGCGCCGGGTTCGTTCCCGGCGCCGGGCTCGCCGGGCGAGCCGCGCCGGGCCGCGCCCCCGACCATCTCTTCCTCGGCCACCGGCCGGTCCGGCCAGGGCCAGGGACTACCCCACCCGCAGGATGACCCGGCCGCCTGAGTACAGGTACGCAGTCTGGTCGGCGAGCCGCCCGAAGCTGACCGCCGACCACGGCTCGTCATCGTGCGAGCGGCAGACGAAGGAGTCGCCGGTCAGGTCGGCCGGGTACAAGTCGAACTCGGCGCTCGAGATGACGAGCCCGGCCGGGCCGAGGCTGCGCGGCAGCATCCAATTGGCAAAAGGCTCGTCCTCGCGGGGCCGGGGCCGGTGCCCGACCGCCGCCCGGTGCATGATCGCATCTTCCGGCAGGGTCACCGTCTGCGTGAGCCCCAGCGGCTCTACCAGCCGCCGCCGCAGCGAGGCGTCCCACTCCCGGCCGTCGAGGACCTCGATGATCCGGCCGGCCAGCACGAACCCGCTGTTGCAGTACGAGTAGGCCTGGCCCACCGGGCAGATCTGAACCGCTCCGGCCAGCTCGCCGACGTAGCGTTCCAGGCAGTCGGCACCCCGCCCGGTGTCGGTGAAGATGTCGCCGTCGATCCCGCTGGTGTGCGTGAGCAGGTGCCCGATCGTGACCTGCCCGCTGACGTCCTCGGCACCGAGGCGAACTCCCCGCAGCACCTCGGCGACCGTGGCCTCCAGCCCGAGCCGCCCTCGTCGACGAGCTGCATGATCATCGTGGCGGTCCACACCTTG
>DASPZH010000275.1:0-2213 GCA_035636335.1 Streptosporangiaceae bacterium | reverse complement strand
TGGGCGGGAATGCGGCCTAGGGCGGGGGCTAGCAGGGTCGTGATGTTCTCGGCTAGGTGGGAACCGCCGGTCGCGTCGAGGTTAGCGCGCATCCGGGCTGGGTCGATTCGAAGGCCGGAGAGGAGGTCGGCGGACCAGGAGGCGGCCGAGGCGGTGCGGGTGAGCAGGTCGGACAGGGGGAGCCACTCGGCGTGCCAGGCTCCGGCGGCGCGCTGGTGTTCCTGCTCCGCGGCGGCGGCGAGGGTGGCGAGCAGGCCGGGCGCCTGCCTGGCGCAGCCGAGCACGAGGACGGCGGCGACCGGGTTCTGCTTGTGCGGCATCGCCGAGGAACCGCCACGGCCCGCCCCGGGGTCCTCGCGTACCTCGGCGACCTCGGTCTGGGCGAGCAGCGTGACGTCCCTGGCGATCTTGCCGAGCGCCGCGCACGCCCCGGCCAGCGCCGCCGCCAGTTCGACGATCCGCAGCCGGTTCGTGTGCCACGGCAGGACCGGGACCGGCAGCCCGAGTTCCTCGCCGAGCAGCGCGGCGACCGCGGGGCCGGCGTCGCCGAGCGCGGCGAGCGTCCCGGCGGCGCCGCCGAACTGGACGGCCAGCCTGCCGGTCCTGACCCGGTGCAGGTCGCGTCGCGCCTCGTCGATCGCGGTCAGCCAGCCGGCCGCGACCAGCCCGAAAGTGACCGGGACCGCCTGCTGGAGCAGGGTCCGGCCGGGCATGGCCGTCTCCGCGTGCGTGCTGGCGTGGGCCGCGCAACTCGCGGCCGCGGTCGCCAGGTCGGCCAGGATCGCGTCCAGCGCGCTCCGCGCCAGCAGCATGGCGGCCGTGTCGATGACGTCCTGACTGGTCGCGCCTCGGTGTACGGCTGCCGAAGCTGCCGCCGCGGACTCGGGCAGCAACTCGGTCAACGCCCTGACCAGGGCCGGGACGGGATTGCCCGTCGAGGCGGCAGCTTCGGAAAGCGCTCCGTTGTCGAAAAAGTCGGCATGGGCCACGGCGGTGACCGCCGCGCCCGATCCGGTCGGCGCGAGCCCGGCTCGTTCCAGTGCGCGCGCCAGCGCCGCCTCGGTGTCGAGCATCGCTTGCAGCCACGCCCGGTCGCCCGTGTCCGCGCCGCCGCGAGCGAACAGGGCGCCGAACAAGCCGTTATCGCTGGAACCTGTCACCTCTCCATGATCCTCACGCGTGTCGTGCCGTCGCGGTCGGCTGGCGCTCTGTAAGCCCGCGGGCGGCGGCGGGAGTTCAGGCGGGCGCCGCCCGGCCCGCTCCCGTCGCTCAGCCTCCCGGGGCGTCGGGTCGATGAAGACGTGCGAGACCTCCGGCACGCGGTCGGCCAGCCGGCGGTCGATCTGGTCGGCGAGGTCTTCCGTGTCGTTGGCGGACAGCCCGTCGGCGAGCGACAGGCGGGCTGCCACGATCAGATGGTCGGGGCCCAGGTGCATGGTCAGCAGCTCGAACAGGTCGTCGACGCCGTCGGTGGACTCGATCTCCTCGCGGATGGCGGCGAGGTCGCGCGAGTTGGCCGAACGCCCGATCAGCAGGTCCCTGTTGTCCATGCCGAGCCGGACCGCCACGACGACCAGTAGCACGCCGATGGCGATCGACGCGGCGCCGTCCCAGACTCCAGAGCCGGTGAGCTGGCGCAGGCCGATGCCGGCCGCGGCCAGGACGAGACCGACGATCGCCGCCGAGTCCTCGAAGAGCGCGGCTTTGACCGTGGTGTCGGGGGAGCTCTTGACGTGCTCGAGCAGGCCGGTGTGCTCCTGGCGGGCCTCGCCGCGCATCTGCCGGTAGGCCCTGATGAACGAGGTGGTCTCCGCCGCACCCGCCGCGACCAGGACGATGTAGGCGATCAGGACGCTGCCCGACTCGCTGGAGCGGCCGAGGGCGAGTATCCCTTCGAAGACCGAGAACCCGGCTCCCAGGACGAAGATCCCGAAGGCGGCGAGCAGCGACCAGAAGTACCGCTCCTGGCCGTAGCCGAACGGGTGCTCGTCGTCCGCGGGCTTGCGCGCCCGGTTGATGGAGGTCAGCAGGAGCGCCTGGTTGAGCGTGTCGGCGACAGAGTGAGCCGCTTCGGCGAGCATCGCGCTCGAGCTGGTCAGGATCCCGGCGACCACCTTGATCAGCGCCACGATGAGGTTGGCCGCTCCGGCGATCAGGACCGTCCGCTTCGTGCCTCCCTTGGACTTCTGCGTCATTGCCTGCGGCTACCCGGA
>DASPZH010000274.1:0-6586 GCA_035636335.1 Streptosporangiaceae bacterium | reverse complement strand
CCCGACCAGGTCGTGGCGGCCCGCGGGCTGGCCGTCGTGACCGACACCGGCGTGCTGGCCGCCGCGGTCGACGACGCCATCGCGGCCAACCCCGATGTCGCGGCCAAGGTCAGGGACGGCAAGATCGCGGCGGCCGGCGCCCTCGTCGGCGCGGTGATGAAGGCGACGGGCGGTCAGGCGGACGCCGCCAGCGTCCGCCGGCTCATCCTCCAGCGGCTCGGGCACGCCCCGGGCTGAGGCCGGCGACGCGCTGGCCCCGCAGGTGGTGCCGACCGGCGGCGGGTCCCTGACCCGTTGGTTTGCGGCATAGGCGCCCACATGGCGCTAACTCGGAGCAACGATTCAGCAGATCGGCATGCTTCCTCAATCGAAGCGTGACCTCGGGCACGTACAGTCGATGTGAGTCGCTCGGCGCGCACAACATCTCCCGCAGGCCGCAGTGCCGCCAACTGCAGTGGAAGTGCCAGGCTGGGCGAACCCGGCGCTGTCGTGGCCGGGACGATTGACCTGGACCCAAAGGCGGGCCGCACATCGCATCGAGCGTGGTCGCTGGGCGCATGTCGCTCGGCGCCGCTTTCTGGGCGGGTATCGAACGGGGACGAGCAAGGGGACATGGACCGAGCGAGGGCACGCGGAGACCGGCCGTGAGCGGCGCCGTGCTGGCGTGGGCAGCGGCCTGGACGCTTGTTGCCGTGATCGCGTGCATTCGCCTTCTGCGCGCCTCGGGTCAGCCCGAACCGTCCGTTAGAAATGGATATCGATGGCTTGCCGTGGCGGCGGTCTGCCTGGCCGTGGGGGCCACCGTGCACCAGGCCTTCGGCGGCCTGATCGGCGGGGCGCTCCCGCTGCGCCTGGCCGACCTGATCGCGCTGGCCGCCCTGCCCGCGCTGGTGATCGGCCTGGCCACGCTGACCGGGCCGTTCGCCGGGGCCCAGCCGGGCGCGGCAGGAGGCGGCAGGCCGGCGCGCGCGGACGGCGCCGGGGCCGGGCCCGGGCCGGGGGCCGGGCCCTCGCCGGGCATGGTGCTCGACACGTGCCTGCTCGTCGCGTCGCTGTTCGTGATCCTGCTGGTGACGTTCTTCGCACCGGACTACGCGCACGGCGATGTCGGCCGGGCCGCGTTCGCGCTCGCCCTGGTCCGCCCGGTCGCCGACCTGGCCGCGCTCGGCGTGGTGCTGCGGTTCGCGGTGCGCAGCATCCGGCTGACGCTGCCTGTCGTGCTGGCGCTCGCCGCCGTCACCGTCGGCGACTTGCTCGCGGTCGCGGACCGCACGGCCGGCCACGTCGCGGGGCCGGGCACCCACGTAGCCCTGATCCTGGCGCTGATGCTGATCGCGGCCGCTCCGCTGACCACGTCGGCCCTGGCCGCCCTGCCGGGAACGCCGGGCCTGGTCAGGCTGGTCAGGCCGGACAGTTCCTGGTCGAGCCCGGCGACGATCGTGGCTCTGGTCGCCGCGGCCGCGGCCGCCGTGGTGGTGGCCGGGTTCGCGGTCGCCGGCGCCCCGCTCGCCGTGCGCCCGCTCGCCCTGGCCGGGACCGCCGTGGTGCTGCTCCTGGTGGCCAGGCTGGCCGGGCTCACCAGGCAAGCGTCGGCCGTGGCGGAGGCGGCGCAGGAGTCCGACTGGATGTTCCGTGCGCTGGCCGCCACGACCAGCGATGCCGTGCTGATCTGCGACCTGGCGGGCACGATCGAGTACGCCAGCTCGGCTGTCGGCGAGTTCGGTTACGCTCCCGGACAGCTCACCGGCAGGAAGCTGGCCGACATCGTGCACCCGGAAGACCGGCCGTCCGGGATCAAGGCAGCGGTCGCCGGGCTGCGATCCGCCGCCGGGACGGCTACATTCGCCGGACGGGTCAGGGGAGCCGACGGCTCCTGGCGGCATATCGAGTCCACCCTCTCGCGGTACGCCGCCGCGGGCGAGCCCGCCAGGCTGCTTATCACCTCCCGCGACGTGAGCGACCGGGTCGCGCTGCGCCGTCAGCTCACTCAGCTCACGTTCCACGACGGGCTCACCGGGCTGCCGAACCGGGCCTACGTTGAGGAACGGGTCAAGGACCTGGCCGCCGGGTCGCCGGCGGGCGAGCGGCCGGCCGGCGAGCCGCTGATCGCCGCGATCCTGGTCGACTTCGACGGGTACTCGGTCGTGAACGACCTGGCCGGCCTGGCCGGCGGAGACCTGGTGCTCGCGCAGGCCGGCCGCAGGCTACGCGCCGCGGTCCCACCCGAGGCCACCGTCGCCCGCTGGGGCGGTGACGAGTTCGCGATCCTGGTCAGCTCGGCGGCCGACCCGCAGGACGTCGTCGACCTGGCCGAGCGCCTGGCCGGGGTGATCGCCGCCGAGCCGTTCAGCGTCGCCGCCAAGCAGATCGCGCTGACCGCCAGCGTCGGTGCCGCCGCGAGCCAGTCGTGCCGCGCCGAGCAGGTGCTCGGCAACGCGCAGGTCGCCCTGGCGAAGGCGCAGGAGGCTGGGGTCGGCCGGGTCGAGATCTTCGCGGCCGCGATGCGGGCCGAGGAGCAGCGCCGCGCCAAGCTCGCCGCGGACCTGCGCCGGGCAATCGCCGAACAGCGGCTGGAGATCGAGTACCAGCCGGTGGTCGAGCTCGCGACCTCCGCCGTCCGCGGTGTCGAGGCGGTGGCCAGGTGGACCCGCGACGGCGAGACCGTCCGGCCGGAGGAGTTCCTCGCCGTGGCCGAGGACTCCGGGCTGATCGTCCCGCTCGGCGAGTGGGTTCTCAGGCGGGCCTGCCGTCAGGTCGCTTCCTGGCATGCACAGGGCCTGCCGGTCTGGTTGTCGGTGAGCTGCACGGCCAGGCAGGTACTCGGGCCGGGGTTCGTCTCCGCGGTGCTCGCCGCGCTGGACGAGGCAGAGCTGCCGCCCGAGATGCTGACGATCGAGGTCACCGAGCGGGTGCTGACCGACGGCCCGCCGCTGGTTGCCGCCGATCTGGCTGGCCTGCGCGGTAAGGGCGTCAGGCTCGCGATCGACTCCTTCGGTTCCTGGCGCGCCTCGCTGGCCTGCCTGCGCCGGTCCGCGGCCGACGTCATCAAGATCGACTCGTCCTACGTGGCCGGCCTGGGGACCAATCCGACGCTGGCCCTGCTCGCCCAGACGATCATCAGGCTGGGTCACGACCTCGGCGTCGAGGTGATCGCCGAGGGAGTCGAGCGGCCTGAACAGCGTGACTGGCTGGCGGCGATTGGCTGCCCGCTCGGGCAGGGCACCGGACTGGCCGGCCCGCTGCCCGCGAGCGGTCTCGGCACCGTGCTTGAGAGCAGGCACGAGACCATGCCTGCCGGGCAGGCGGAGGGCACGGCCTGCACCACCGCAGGCTGAACGCTAAGATCCGCGCATGGCGCGAACCACGACGATTGCGGTGATCGGCGGCGATGGCATCGGCCCGGAGGTGATCGCCGAGGCGGTCAAGGTGCTGCGGGCGGCGGCGGGCGAGACCGCCGTCCGGACCAGCAGTTATGACCTTGGCGCCGAACGCTATGCCCGCACCGGCGAGATCCTGCCTGACTCCGTCCTGGCCGAGCTCGCCGAGCACGACGCCGTGCTGCTCGGCGCGGTCGGCGACCCCAAGGTGCCGAGCGGGATCCTGGAGCGCGGCCTGGTACTGCGCCTGCGGTTCGAGTTCGACCAGTACGCGCACCTGCGCCCGATCAGGCTGTTCCCCGGGGTGGGCTCGCCGCTCGCCGCGCCGTGGGCGGCTCCCATCGACATCCTCGTCGTCAGGGAGGGCACCGAGGGCGCCTATATCGAGGCCGGCGGCATCCTGCGCAAGGGCACTCCCGCCGAGATCGCGATGCAGGAGAGCATCAACACGGCGTTCGGGGTCGGCCGTGTCACCAGGCACGCGTTCGGGTGCGCCGCCGCCAGGCCGCGGCGCAAGGTGACCCTGGTGCACAAGACGAACGTGCTCGCGCACGCCGGTGACCTGTGGCGGCGCACCTTCGAGTCGGTCGCGGCCGAGTTCGGCGATGTCACCGCCGAGTACTGCCATGTCGACGCCGCGCTGATGTACCTGGTCACGCAGCCCGGCCTGTTCGACGTGATCGTCACCGACAACCTGTTCGGCGACGTGCTCACCGCGCTCGGCGCGGCGATCGCCGGCGGCATCGGCCTGGCGGCGAGCGCGAGCATCAACCCGGAGCGGACCAGTCCGAGTACCTTTGAGCCTGTGCACGGCAGCGCGCCCGACATCGCGGGAAAGCAGAAGGCCGATCCTACGGCGGCGATCTTGTCGGCGGCGATGTTGTGCGACCATCTTGGGATGACCTCCGAGGCGGCCAGGATCGAGCAGGCGGTAGCCGATGACCTGCTCGAGCGCCAGGGTGAGTGGGCCGCGCGCAGCACGGCCGAGGTCGGCGACGACATCGCCGAGCGAGTATCCGGCTAGGGCGCGTCCCGAAGATCTTCGGCGGGACACGCCCTGGGCGCCGCCATCCGGGAGGCCGGCCGGCGGCGTCGAGCGACTGGTCTCGCCGGTGCCTGCCTGCCGGGGTGGCCCGTCGCACCGGTAGGTGGTCAAGATGGTAGGTGCGGGCCGTCGGCAGGGGCGGTGGCCGCAGCGGGCCGGGCAACGGCGCTCAGCCCGCGCAAAGGAGGACTGCGATGAACGCCAGCCGGACACCAGCGATCAACTTCGACCTGCACACCTCCACGCAGCGCGTGCCAGAACAGGTCAGGGCGAAGTTGCTCGAATCACCCGGCTTCGGCCGGGTTTTCACCGACCACATGATCACCCTGCGCTGGTCGACCGGCCGCGGCTGGCACGACGGCAAGCTGGAGCCGTACGGGCCGCTCGTGCTCGACCCCGCCACCGCCGTCCTGCACTACAGCCAGGAGGTCTTCGAGGGGCTCAAGGCCTACCGGCAGGACGCAGGCCCGGTCGTGGCGTTCCGCCCGTACGCCAACGCGGGCAGGTTCCGCAGGTCGGCCGCGCGGATGGCGATGCCAGAGCTGCCGGAGGAGGCCTTCGTGCAGGCGATCGAGTTGCTGGTCACGCTCGACAAGGACTGGGTGCCCGCCAACGCCGAGCAGAGCCTGTACCTGCGGCCCTTCATGATCGCCACCACGGTCGCGCTCGGCGTGGGCAGGCCGGCCGACTCGTACCTGCTCCTCGTGATCGCCTCGCCCTCCGGCAGTGTCTTCGCCGGCGGCGGGCTGCGCGCCGTCTCGGTCTGGCTGGCCGAGGGCTACACCAGGGCCGCGCCGGGCGGGACGGGCGAGGCGAAGACCGGCGGCAACTACGCCGCGTCCTTTCTCGGCCAGCAGCAGGCCGTCGACAACGGCTGTGACCAGGTCGTCTGGCTTGACGCGATCGAGCACCGCTGGGTCGAGGAGATGGGCGGGATGAACCTGTTCTTCGTGTACGGCTCAGGCCAGGACGCGCGGATCGAGACGCCGCCGCTGACCGGCACGCTGCTGCCCGGGATCACCAGGGACTCGGTGCTCACGCTGGCGCCGGACCTGGGCATACCGGCCAGCGAGGGCGCGATCTCGGTGGAGCAGTGGCGGTCGCGGTGCGAGTCAGGCGAGATCACCGAGGTGTTCGCGTGCGGCACCGCCGCGGTCATCACCCCGGTCGCGGAGGTCAAGGGCGCGACCGGAAGCTGGACGATCGGTGACGGCCAGCCCGGGCCGGTCACGATGCGGCTGCGCGAGCAGTTGCTCGGCATCCAGTTCGGCCGGCTGCCCGACCCGCACGGCTGGGTGCACAAGATCGCCTAGCGCCGGGCGGCTCGCAGTGATCGCATAGGGTCCAGCCATCGGCAGCTAACCCACACGCTGGAGGCTTCGCCATCGCCCTCGAGCCCGTCCTTGGTGCGCTCAGATCTCTTGGCCGGGCGGGTCCGGTCGCTGGTCGGCTACGGCGCGCGCGGCTGGGCGTGCTGGCATTCTTCGCCCTGCTCGGGCTCACGAACGGGGACTGGCTGGCGCGGATACCCGCGCTGGCGCACGGCCTGCATCTGTCGGACGGGATGCTAGGAGTCGCGTTGCTGGCGACGCCGGCAGGCTCGGTCGCCGTTGCGTCGCTCGCCGGGGCGCTCGTGGACCGGATCGGGAGCCGGGCACCAACCACGCTGGCCGGCATCGCCGTCGCCCTGCTGCCGATCTCGTTCGGGCTGGCGGCAAGCCAGGTCGCGCTGATGGTCGGCATGTTCGTCTTCGGCGTCGCCGCCGGCGCGCTCGACGTGTCGATGAACGCGCAGGCGGTGCAGCTCCAGACCGCTGTCGGCCGGCAGCTCATGACGTCGTTTCACGCCTGCTACAGCTTCGGGGCGCTGGCCGGGGGCCTGGTCGGCGGCGCGTTCGCGTGGAGGAACGTGGGGCCAACGCCCGACTTCACCGCCGTGGCCGTCCCGCTGGCGGTGCTGGCGCTGGTCGCCGGGCGTTTCCTGCTCGTACGGGGACAGGGAGCGCCGGTCGGCGCGGCGTCCTCGGGGGAGCGGGAGCCGGCGGCGGCTCGGCCCGAGGCGGCTCGGCCCGATGCGACGGCTGGCCGTCGCCGCCGCGTGCGGCTCTCCCCGCTGCTCGTGCTCAGCCTGCTCGCGCTCTGCTCACTGCTCGGCGAGGGCGCG
>DASPZH010000273.1:0-8638 GCA_035636335.1 Streptosporangiaceae bacterium | reverse complement strand
CGGCGGGGAGGATATGGGCAGGCTTTCCTTGACCACCTGGCTCTATATCGCCGCCGTTGTGTCGGCGGCGGTCGCCGTTCTTGCCCACGTTCCGGTCGGCGCCGCACCTGCCGGGTTCTGGGTTATCTGCGCCACGCTGGCCCTGCTGTTCCTGGTCTGTGACTCGACCCCGATCGTGCTCGGCGCCCGGCAGTGGGCCTGGTCGCCGAGCTCGGCGGCGACGCTCGCCGCGGTCGTGCTGCTCGGCCACCGCGGCGGCATCGGCGCCGCCATGGTCGGAGCCGTCGCGGTGGTGAGCGTCCACCGCCGGGTGCAACTGGTCGAGCGGCTGTTCAACGGCGCGATGTACGCGCTGGCCGGCTACGCCGCGGGCCTGACCTTCCAGGCGCTGCACGGGCAGTCGTTTATCCGGCCTGACCACTTGCAGCCTGACTACTTGCACCTGGTGCTGTTCGGTGAGCACCTGACGCCGCGCGTCACCAGCTCGTTCGAGATGTCGCTTCAGCCATTTGCCGTCGCGGCGATCGTGCACGTGCTGGTGAACCACGGCCTGCTCTGGGGGATGCTGCTGCTCGACCGGCACAGCCGGGCGACCACGCGGCAGGCGGCGCCCTGGGGGCTGCCGCTGCTTCTCGCCGCCGACGTCGGGCTCGCCGCGCTCGGGCTCGTCATCGCGGCGCTGTGGGCGGTGTTCGGGCCGTTCGCCCCCGCGATCGTGCTGGTGCCGCTGTACGTGGCACGGTGGGCGATGGGCCAGTTCGCCGAGCAGCAGCGGGCCCACGCGGCCACGCTGCGCGCGCTGTGCCAGGCGGTGGAGACCAAGGACTTCTACACCCGCGGGCACAGCGAGCGGGTTTCCCGCGGCGCCGGGATGATCGCGCGCCAGATCGGGATGCGCAGCGACCGCGCGGAGGCGGTGCGGTTCGCCGGGATGCTGCACGACGTCGGGAAGCTCGGCGTGCCGACCAGGGTGCTGCAGAAGGAGGGGAAGCTGACCGAGGAGGAGTTCGCCGCCATCCAGCTTCATCCGATGCGCGGCCTGGAGATCGTCAGGGAGATCGGGTTCCTGAACGAGGCGCTGACCGGGATCATGCACCACCACGAGCGGATGGACGGCCGCGGCTACCCGATGGGCTTCGCCGGCCACGAGATCCCCGAGTTCGCGCGGATCATCGCGGTTGCCGACGCGTTCGACTCGATGACCTCCACCCGTGCCTACCGCAAGGCGACCAGGATCTCGGACGCGATAGCCGAGCTGCGCAGGGGCGCGGGAACCCAGTTCGACCCGAAGTTCGTCGACGCCTTCGTCACCGCGCTGGACCAGGACGGCTGGGAGCTGCAGGAGCCGGCCCAGCCGCGCAGCCACGAGATCCTCACCTCCCAGGACCATGACGACCCGATCGCGCCGCTGCGCGTCGTGGAGACCATATGAGCGAGCCGCAGGGGCGCGGCGTCGCCTGGACCCGGGAGCGCGGAACGAGCGACGAGGAAAGGCTGACCACATGACGGTCCGGGCGGCCGAGCAGCGCTGGCTGGCCTGGCAGACGGTCGACACCGGCAGGCTGGCGCTGCTGTCGGTGACGTCGACCCTGGTCATCGTGGCGGTGACGCGCACGGCGGTCGTGCATATCGCCCACGGCACGCGCCCCGTCGCGATCGCGTTCGGCCTGTACATCGCGTTCGGCGAGCTGCTCAGGCTGGCGCTGCCCGGCGGCCGGGAGGCCGCCCCGATCGCGATGTCGGCCGCGCTGTCCTACGCGATGGTGCTCAGGATCGCCGGGCCGCCGCACGAGCTCCCGGTGTACGGCGCGCCGCCGCTCCAGGTTGTGCTGGTCGCGGCGGTCGGCATGGTGCTCGGCTCGCTGCCGCACATCGCGGCCGGCCGCCGGGCCGGGATCACCGGCATGTCGGCGCGGCTCGTGGCCGTGGCCTGCGTCGCGTTCATTTTCCACCCGCTCGTCAAGCACCTGCTCGACATGCCGTGGCTCGCCTTCGTCACGATGGCGGTACTGGCCGCGCTCGGCTGGCTGGTCGAGACCGTGATTTCGGCGATCATCCGGGCCGACGACCTGCGGGCCAGGTACTCGGTCACGCTCTCGGACGAGCTGCGGGTGCAGTCGCGGCTCGGCCTCGCGGTCGGCGTGTCGGCCATCATCACGGTGTTCGGCGCTGAGGTCATGGGGATCGCCGAGCTGGCGGTGTTCGCCGGCCCGCTGCTCGTCATCCAGTTCGCGTTCCGCAGGTACGCCGGCATCCTCCTGACGTACCTGCAGACGGTCCGGGCACTGGCCCAGGTCACCGAGGTCGGCGGCTACGTCGAGAGCGGGCACTCCTGGCGGGTGAGCCGGCTCGCGCTCGCGATCGGCCGCGAGCTCGGCATGCCGGAGCCCGATCTGCTCGACCTGGAGTACGCGGCGCTGATGCACGACATCGGCCAGCTCTCGCTGGTCGAGCCGATACCCGGTGGGGCGACGCTGCTGGTCTCGCCCGCCGAAGCGCGCCGGATTGCCGAGTTCGGCGCCGAGGTGATCAAGCAGACCGGGGTGCTCGACACGGCGGCCGAGCTTGTCCGCTGGCAGTGGCTGCCCGCGTCCGGCGGCCTGCGGACCCCGCCGCTCGGCAGCAAGGTGATCCGCGCGGCTAACGCGTACGACGACCTGGTGAGCGGATCCGCCGACCGGGACAGGAGCGCCGCGGCGATCGACCGGCTGAGGCTCGCACTGAACACCGAGTACGACCAGCAGGTGGTCGCCGCGCTCGCCACCGTCACCGACCGGCTGCCGGTCACCCGGATGTAGGCCGGCCCGTCCGGGCCGGGCCCGGACCGGCCGTGGTCGGCCAGGACCGCGGTGCGGTCGCGCCCTGCGGCCTGCCGGTATGCTGCCCCGCGTGCCGGAATCAGTGTTGATCGCGAACAGGGGCGAGATCGCGCGCCGGGTGGCCAGGACCGCGCGGCGCCTGGGCATCAAGGTGATCACGGTCTACTCCGAGGCCGACGCTGACCTGCCGTTCGTGGCCGAGTCCGACGAGGCCGTCCCGATCGGCCCGGCCCAGGCCGCGCGCAGCTACCTGAACGCCGGCGCGATTCTCGCCGCGGCGGCGCGCACCGGCGCGCGGGCAATCCACCCCGGATACGGCTTCCTGGCCGAGAACGCGGGCTTCGCCCGGCGGGTCATCGACGCCGGGCTCACCTGGGTCGGCCCGCCGCCTCACGCGATCGAGCAGATGGGCGACAAGATCGGGGCGCGCAACATGATGGCGGACGTGGGCGTCCCGGTCGCGCGCGGCAGCGCGGAGCCGGTCAGGGACGCCGACGACGCCGTCGGGCACGCCACGCGGATCGGCTACCCGGTCATGATCAAGGCGGCGGCGGGCGGCGGCGGCATCGGCATGACCATCGCCGCCGACGACGACCAGACTCGCGCCGGGTTCGAGACGGCGAGCTCGCGCGCCGAGCGGTTCTTCGGCGACCCGTCGATCCTGGTCGAGCGCTACATCACCCGCGCCAGGCACGTCGAGATCCAGATTCTCGGGCTGGCCGACGGCCGCGTGATCGCCCTCGGCGAGCGGGACTGCTCGGCGCAGCGCCGGCACCAGAAGCTCGCCGAGGAGACACCGTCCCCCGGCGTCGGTCCCGAGCTGCGCGAGCGGATGTTCGCCGCGGCGGTCAGGGCGGGCGAGGCGGTGGGTTACCGGGGCGCGGGCACGGTCGAGTGCCTGGTGGACAGCCAGACCGGCGAGTTCGTGTTCCTCGAGATGAATACCCGGCTGCAGGTCGAGCATCCGGTCACCGAGATGGTTACCGGAATCGATCTGGTCGAGCAGCAACTGCTCATAGCCGACGGCGCGGACGTGAGTTTCGACGTGGGAGCTGTTGAGCCAAAGGGGCATTCCCTGGAACTGAGGGTCTACGCGGAGGACCCGGTCAGGTTCCTGCCCAGCCCCGGCACGATCACGCGGTGGGACGAGCCGTCCGGCGCCGGCGTGCGGGTCGACGCGGGTTATGCCGCGGGGAACGTCGTCACTCCGCACTACGACCCGCTGCTCGCCAAGCTCATCACCCACGGCGCGGACCGGGAGCAGGCGCTGGACCGCGCCAGGAAGGCGCTCGGGACGTTCGTGGTGACCGGCCCGAAGACCAATCTTCCCTTTCATGCCGACCTGCTGAGATCGACCGAGTTCGTTACCGGAGACTATGACACGTCGGTGGTGAGCCGACTGCGCCCGTAATGGGCCGGCAGGCACGATGATGATGGCCAGCCCATGCGGGCGCGCGGGCCCGGTCACCGGCCGGGCGCGGTGATGATTGACTCCGGAACAGGGAGGTGCGCGTGACCGAGATCCGCGCGGAGATGGTCGCGAACGTATGGAAGGTCGTCGCCGCCGAGGGAGCCGCCGTAGCCGACGGCGACACGCTGGTGATACTGGAGTCGATGAAGATGGAGATCCCGGTGCTCGCCGAGGGCGCGGGCACGCTCGCCAGGCTGGCCGTCGCCGAGGGTGACGTGATCCAGGAGGGCGACCTGATCGCCGTCATCGAATGAGCGCCGCCGACGGCCCGGGCCCGGCCGGCGGCCCGGGCGGCCAGGGCGGGGGCGGTCAGGGCGGGGGCGGCCAGGAGGGCCAGCCGGGGCGCGGCGGCGTCGCGGTCGGGCTGCGCGCCACGATCACGGCCGAGGTTACCGAGGCGGACACGGCCGCGGCACTGGGCAGCGGCGACCTGCCGGTGCTCGGAACCCCCAGGCTGCTGGCACTGGCCGAGGCCGCTTGCGTTGCCGCGGTGGCGCCGCAGCTCGCGGCCGGGCAGACGACCGTCGGGACCGCGGTCTCCCTCGAGCACAAGCGGCCGAGCCGGATCGGGACCCCGCTCGAGGTCGAAGCCGAGCTGACCGAGATCGACGGCCGCCGGCTGGTCTTCATGTTCATCGCATACGGGCCGGGCGACGACGACGGCGACGACGAGGCGGTGGTCGGCGCGGGCACGGCGGAACGGGTCCTGGTCGACGCGGACCGTTTCCTGGCCCGGGCCCGGGCCGCCGGGCCGCCCCGAGGACAGCCCAGCGGGTAGGCCAGCAGATAGCGGGCGTCGGTCAGGCCTCAGACGCCGGTAGTCGAGCGCGGGTAGGCGATCGACGGATCGGTGGCGATGTTGACCAGGTAGGGCACGCCCGCGCCGAAGGCGCGCCGCAGCGCGGGCGCGATCTCCTCTGGCCTGGTCACCAGCTCCCCGGCGCCGCCGAGCGCCGTGACCACCTGGTCGTACCGGCACTGCGGCTGCAGGTCGGCGGCGACGTCGTAGCCGTACAGCGCCTGCATCGGATGCTTCTCCAGGCCCCAGATGCCGTTGTTGCCGCAGATCATCACGACCGGGAGCCGGTGCCTGACCAGCGTGTCGGCGTCCATCAGCGAGAACCCGGCCGCTCCGTCTCCGAGCAGCAGCACCACCTGGGCCGACGGCCGGGCGATCCTGGCCGCGATCGCGTAGCCGAGGCCGGTGCCCAGGCAGCCGTACGGCCCGGGATCCAGCCAGCCCCCCGGCTGCCGGGGCTCGATGTACTTGCCCGCGTAGCTGACGAAGTCGCCGCCGTCGCCGATGACGACCGCGTCCGGCTCGAGCAGCGGAGCCAGTTCGCCGTAAATCCGCATCGGGTGGATCGGGAACGCGTCGCCGGCCAGCAGCCGGGCGTCCGCCGCCATCGCCGACTGGCGCTCCCCGGCCAGCCTGGGCAGCCAGTCCTTCGTCCACGGCCGGGTCAGGCCGGCGCGCTGGGCCTGGCTGGCCAGCCCGGCGAAGAAGGCGGTCACGTCGCCGGCGGCCGATGCCGCGAGCGGTCGGTGCGCCGCGATCTGGCCGGGCGCGTCGGCGACGTGCACCACGTCCGCGGGCGCCGTTCCGTTCTTGCCGCCGTACTCGCCGTAGCCGAGCCGGAAGTCCAGCGGAGTCCCGGCGACGATCACCAGGTCGGCCTCGCCGAAGGCCAGCGACCGGGCCCGGGTGACGAGCAGGTCGTGGCCGGCCGGGAGTATCCCGCGGCCCTGACCGTTCGTGACGACCGGGAGCCGCAGTTCCTCGGCGGCTGCCCGGGCGGCGGTCTCGGCGCCGTCGAGCCAGACGTCCGAGCCGAGCACCAGCACCGGCCGGGCGGCGGCGGAAAGCAGCGCGACGATCCGCGCGACGTGACCGGGATCTGGCGCCTGGCCGGCCGGTCCGGCCGGTCCGGCCGGGGACTCCGGTCCGGCCGGGGAATGCGGCCCGGCCGGAGAGGTGGCGGTCACCGGCGGGCCAGGCTGCGGCGAGCCGAACAGCGCTTCCAGGCTGACGTCGAGAAATACCGGGCCGCGGTGCCTGGCGGCGGCGAGATCGAACGCCTCGCTGACCGCCTGGCCGACCTTGTCCGAGCTGTGCTCGGTCCAGGCGCGCTTGGTGATCGGGCCGAGCAGCGCCGGATGGTCGAGCTCCTGCAGGCTGCCCGAGCCCCAGCGGTAGTCGGGCGCGCGGCCCCCGAGCACGACCACACTGGAGCCGTTGAAGTGGGCGGTCGTGATCGCGCTGATGCCGTTGGTGACGCCGGGGCCGGCGGTCAGCACCGCGAACCCGGGGGTCCTGGTCAGGCGGGCGGTGGCTTCCGCGGCGAAGACCGCCGTCTGCTCGTGCCTGACATCGAGTATCGGCATCGGCGGATCGGCCTTGACGGCGCCGTCGTAGACCGGGAACACGTGTCCGCCCGAGAGCGTGAACATCGTCTGCGCGCCGTGGGCGCGAGCGGCGGCCACCGCCTGCGCGCCGCCATGCGTGACCGCCTGCTGGTCCGTAGCCATGGCGGCGACGTTACCAGGCAGTCACCGCAGAGCCGCGGGGCAGAGTTGCCGCGCCGCCGCCGGGACCCGGGCGGCGGTGAGCCGGTGCGATGATGGCTGTGTGCCCACCATGAATGACCTGGCCCGCCGGGCGCAGATCGCGTCCGTGGACCTCGAGTGGCTGCACTCCTTGGTATCGGACTGGGAACTGCTCGCCGACCTGTCGTTCGCCGACCTGACGCTCTGGGCACCGCTGTCGGCCGAGCAGTCCTGGATCGCGCTCGCGCAGGTGCGGCCGACCACCGCGCCGACGGCGCTGCCGCATGACATCGTCGGCTCGGTCCGGGCGGCCAGTGAGCAGCCGTTGCTCGCGACGGCCGTCGCGGAGGGCCGGATCTGCCGGGAGGGTGATCCGGAGTGGCGGCGCGGCGTGCCGGTCAGGCACGAGACCATCCCGGTCGGCCGGAACGGCCAGGTGATCGCGGTGATCGAGCGCTCGACCAACCTGGAGTCGGCGCGGACGCCGAGCCGGATGGACCTGGCCTACCTCAACGCGGCCGACGATCTTGCCCAGATGATCCCGGCTGGGCTTTTTCCCGGCCCGGCCAGCGGCCCGGCGAACCTGCACTCGCCGCGGGTGAACGACGGGATGTTGCGGCTCAGCCGGTCGGGGAAGGTGACCTACGCCAGCCCGAACGCGCTGTCCGCCTACCGCCGCCTGGGCCTGACCGCCGACCTGGCCGGGAGCGAGCTTGGGCGGCTGACTGCCCGGCTGTGCGCGAGCTCCATGCCGCGGGACGACTCGCTGATGCTCGTCGCGAGCGGGCGGGCGCACCTGGAGATCGAGATCGAGGCGAATGGTTCCGTGGTCCAGATCCGGTCCATCCCGCTGACCGTGAATGACGCCCGCGCCGGGGCGCTGATCCTGCTCAGGGACGTGACTGAGCTGCGGCACAGAGAGCGCGAGCTGATCACCAAGGATGCCACGATCAGGGAGATCCATCACCGGGTCAAGAACAACCTGCAGACCGTCGCCGCGCTGCTGCGGCTCCAGGCGCGCCGGATGCGAGCGTCGGAGGCCTCCGACGCGCTCCAGGAGGCGGTCAGGCGGGTCGGCTCGATCGCCCTCGTGCACGAGACCTTGTCGCACGCGACCGCCGAGGTCGTCGAGTTCGATGACATCGCGCGGCAGATCGCCGCGACCGCCGGAGAGCTTTCCGCGCCTGAGGCCAGGTTCACGCCGGTTCTCGTCGGGAAGTTCGGCATGCTGTCCTCGGCCCTGGCCACGCCGCTCGCTCTCGTGCTCAACGAGCTAATCCACAATGCCGTCCAGCATGGACTGGCGCTGCCGGGCGGCCCGGCCACGGGGACCCTCGAGGTGACTGCCGACCGAACCAGAGACCGGCTCACCGTCACGGTCTGCGACAACGGCACCGGGATTCCTGACGGGTTCGATCTGGAGTCGACGACCAGCCTGGGCCTGCAGATCGTCAGGACGCTCGTCGTTAGCGAACTTGGCGGCACGCTCGTGATCTCGGCTAGGCCGCACGGCGGCACAAGCGTACGAATCGACCTGCCGCTGCCCGCGGCCGATCAGGCCAGTTAGGTTCGGCCTGCTCGGCGACTGCCCGGCTGCCCGGTTGCTTCTGCTTCCCGGTAGCTCCTGCTTCCCGGGCCGGTCAGGCGCTGGCTCCGACCCTGGCGCCGCGCCGCTTGAGCGCGCGTCGCTCGTCCTCGCTCAGCCCGCCCCAGACCCCGGAGTCCTGACCGCTGTCCAGCGCCCACCGCAGGCACGCCTCGGCGACCTTGCAGCGCGCGCAGACCTGCTTCGCCTCATCGA
>DASPZH010000272.1:0-6293 GCA_035636335.1 Streptosporangiaceae bacterium | reverse complement strand
AGCTCGGCGAGTCCGGGCGCGTGCTGGTCCGGCCGAGCGGGACCGAGCCGGCCGTCCGCGTCATGGTCGAGGCCGTCGACTCCGGCCAGGCGCAGAAGATCGCCGACCGGCTCGCCGACGTGGTCCGCAGCGCCGGCTGAGCCGTCAAGGCCGCCGTCCGGAGTCGGGCGGTACCCGTCCGGAGTCAGGGACCGCGATGTAGGGCCGCGCCTGCCGCGGCCCGGCCGCCTGGCGTGGCAGGCTGAGAGTCGTGATCGCGGGAATCGGCGTCGATATCGTGGACATCGCCAGGCTCGGGGCCGCGCTCGCCCGCACTCCCGAGCTGGCCGAGCGGCTGTTCACCGAGACCGAGCGGAGCGGGGTCAGCGAGCGGCACGCGCCGGTCGCCTCGCTGGCGGGCTGCTTCGCCGCGAAAGAGGCCCTGGCCAAGGTCCTGGGCGCGCCGCCCGGCCTGCGGTGGACAGACGCCGAGGTGTTGCGTAGCGAAAGTGGCCGGCCTTTCCTTTCCGTGCACGGCACGGTGGCGGCCGCGGCCGCCGCGCGCGGAGTCGGGGCGTGGCACCTGTCGCTGAGTCACGACGGCGGCTTCTGCGTGGCGATGGTGGTAGCCGAGACCGGGCCGCCGACGGCGGCGGGGGCCGGCCCTCCGGGCTCGGCCGAGGCGGAGAGGGAGCGAGGCGAGACATGAGAGCGGCCCACGCCGTAGCGGATGTCAGAACGGCCGAGCACGCCCTGATGGCCCTGGTGCCTGACGGTGCGCTGATGCAACGGGCGGCGGCCGGGCTCGCGTCGGCCAGCGCGCGGCTGCTTGGCCGGGTCTACGGCTCACGGGTCGTGGTGCTGGCCGGGACCGGCGACAACGGCGGCGACGCCCTGTTCGCCGGGGCGCGGCTGGCCAGCCGCGGCGCGCTGGTGACCGCCGTGGCGGCGGGACCCGGGCTGCACGCCGCCGGGGCCGCCGCCCTGCGCGAGGCCGGCGGGCGGCTGACCCGGACCGAACAGGCCGGCTCCGGGCCGGCTGGTTCCGGGCCGGCTGGTTCCGGGCCGGCTGGTCTCGATCCGGCCGCCGCCATCGCCGCCGCCGACCTGATCATCGACGGCATCCTGGGCATCGGCGGGCGAGGCGGGCTGCGCGAGCCCGCCGCCACGCTGGCGGGGCTGACCGCGCGGGCCGCGGCGGCCGGAGCCTGCGTCGTCGCCGCTGACCTGCCGAGCGGCGTGGACGCCGACACCGGAGTGGTGGCCGGCGCCGCGTTCAGGGCCAACGTCACGGTGACGTTCGGGACGATCAAGCCTGGCCTGCTGGTCGACCCTGGCGCGAGCCATGCCGGAACGGTCGAGCTCGTCGATATCGGATTGCGCCCGCACCTGGCCGCGCCGCCGGCCGTCGAGGCGCTTCAGTCGGCCGACGTCGCGGCGCTGCTGCCGCGGCCGGGCGCGGAGTCCGACAAGTACCGCAGGGGCGTGCTCGGCGTGCTCGCGGGCAGCCAGAGGTATACCGGCGCGGCCGTGCTCAGCGTCGGCGGGGCGATCCGCGGCGGCGCCGGCATGGTCAGGCTGGTGACGGCCGGGCCGGCCGCGGACGTGGTCAGGCAGCACTGGCCGGAGGCCGTGATCACCGTGATCGATCCCGCCGACCCGCCGGGCGCGGTCGAGGCAGCCGGGCGGGTCCAGGCGTGGGTGGCCGGGCCCGGCCTGGGCACCGGCGACGACGCGACGGCGATGCTGTCCGCCGTGCTGGCCACGCCGCTGCCGGTCCTGATCGACGCGGACGGGCTGACGGTGCTGTCCAGGCGCAGGGACCTGCTCTCGCGGCCGTCGGGGGCGGCGACGCTGATCACGCCCCACGCCGGCGAGCTGGCCAGGCTGCTGAACGCCGACCACGACGAGATCGAGGCGCGCCGGCTCGACTCGGCTCGGCGGGCCGCGGCCGAACTCGGGGCGACCGTGTTGCTCAAGGGCTCGACCACCGTGGTCGCGACGCCCGACGGGGCCGAGCCCGCGTTCGTCAACCCGACCGGAACCCCGTGGCTGGCCACGGCCGGGTCGGGCGACGTGCTGTCCGGGCTGGCCGGCGCGCTGCTGGCCCAGGGCGTGCTCCCGGCCAGGTCCGCGGCGGCGGTCGCGGCGTTCCTGCACGGCCTGGCCGGACGGCTGGCCGCCAGGGACGCCCCGGTGGGCGCCGGCGACGTCCTCGCCGCCATCCCCGAGGCGATCCGCGCGGTCACGGGCGGCTAGGGTCGCGGCCGCGCCCGGCGCGGCGCCGAGTTATGCCGCGCCGCCGCCCGGTCCGCCGGAGAGCGCGTACCGGAGCACTGCCATGTCGCCGGCCCTGGTCACGTCGGCCAGCGTGGCCCGGTGCGCCGGACTCCACGGGAACCGGCCGTCCCCGACGAAGCGCGGGGCCGCCGAGTCGCCGACGAAGAACGGGGCGACCGCCAGTTGCAGCTCGTCGGCCAGCCCGGCGGCGAGTAGCTGGGTGTACACCGACCCGCCGCCCTCCACGAGCAGCCTCCGCACGCCGCGGGCGGCCAGGTCGGCGAGAACGCGGTCAAGCTGGACGGGGTTGCCGGCATCGAGGACATCGGCGGCGGCGCCGAGGCGCTCCCCGGTCCTGGCCACGGCCGGCGAGGCGGCGTAGACGATCCTGTCCGTGCCCGTGGTGAACAGCCGGGCGGCCGGGTCGAGATTCCCGCCGCCGCTGACCACGACCCTGGCCGGATCGGGCCGGAGCCCGGAAGCTGCCCGGGCCTCGCGCCGAGCCTGCGAGCGCAGCATCAGGACCGGGTCGTCGGCGCGGACCGTGGCGGCGCCGACCAGAATCGCGTCGCAACTCGCCCGCAGGGCGTCCACCCGGTCGGTGTCGGCGTCGCCGGACAGCCGCAGCGGCCGGTCCGTCGCGTCGTCGATGTAGCCGTCCAGCGACATCGCGCAGCTCAGCAGGACGTATGGCCGGTCCACGCGGACAAGCCTACGGTGCCGGCGCCGCGGTGCTGGTGTGATGCAAGTTACGGAATCGGCTCGCGCCGCCGGGGTGTTCTTCTCAGGTGCGGCCTTCGTTGACCCCGGGGCGATCGCCCCCGGCCGCGTCGTTCGATCGGAGTCTCAGATGCGCACTCGCAGTAGCGGTCCGCGCCGGAACCGGGCCGGCAACGAGTCGGCCAGGCGGTTCCTGCGCCGCCCGCGGTCGCGCGCTGTGGCCGTCGCGATCGGCGGCGCGGTCGCCGTGGCCGCCGCCGTCGCCGGGCTGACGGCCGCGGGACTCACCTCGGGTGCCCGGTCCGCGTCGGTCGGCGTCGGCCACACGGCTGCCGTGGCCCGGGCGACGCGGCCCCGGCCCGGGCCCAGGCCCGCCGGCGCCGGACCACCCGCATCGTCCCGGTCGAGGGCCGGGTCCGGCGCTCATCCGGCGAAGCGGGCCGCGGCCAGGGCGAAGACGCCGCGTACCTCGTGCCGGTCGGTCGCCCACATCGGCGACTCGACGTCGGTCGACCTGATCTCTCCCGACTACCTGCCGAACCCCGCGCAGCGGCTCGGCGCGCGCTACGCCGCCGTCGGCGTCAGGCATCTGAAGATCGACGCATCCGGCGGCCGCTCGATCGTCGAGGAGATGCCGGGCCAGATCAACGGCTACAAGGTGGCGAGCGCGTGGCGGAGCCAGGGCTACCGGGGCTGCTGGGTGTTCGCGCTGGGAACCAACGACTCCGCCAACGTGGCCTCGGGTTCCGCCGTCGGCATGATGGCGCGGATCGACCAGATGATGTCGGTCGCGCACGGCGAGCCGGTGCTGTGGGTGAACACGCGCACGCTGCTGTCCAGCGGCCCATGGGCCGGCGTGAACGAGCAGACCTGGGACAAGACCCTGGTCAGGGCGCTCGCGAAGTACCCGGATATGCGGATATTCAACTGGTCGGCCGTCGCGCGGCCAAGCTGGTTCCTGACCGACGGAATCCATTACAACTCGTTCGGATGCGCCATGCGCGCCAAGGCGATCGCCGAAGCGCTGGCCCGGGCATTCCCGCTGAACGGACGCGGCGCGGACAAGATCGTCCGCTAGCAATTCCGGCCCTTCGCATGAGCCGGTCCCTGCAGGTCCCGGTCGGTCCCTGCAGGTCCCGGGCCGGGCCGTCCTTTTCCGCGTTCCAATTCTTGCCGACGACAATACGTACTCCTTAAATCACTCCGGGTAGTGATTTCCCTGCCTAGGTGGAAAGACGATCTCGCACGACCGGGGCGGGGCGGGCCTGGGCTCGGGGGGAAACATGCCGAGGCCGGTGAGTTCTGGCCAGCGCTACATGCCTGGCCTGGATGGATTGCGCGCGCTGGCGGTTCTTGCGGTCATCGCCTACCACGAGCAGTTCGGCTGGGCACCGGGCGGACTGCTGGGCGTGGGGGTGTTCTTCACGCTCAGCGGATTCCTGATCACGAGCTTGCTGGTCGGCGAGTGGTCAGCCCGCGCGCGGATCGGGCTGGGCGACTTCTGGCTGCACCGAGCCAGGCGGTTGCTGCCGGCCCTGTTCGTCATGCTGGCGGTGGTGACCGCGTGGGTCACGCTCGCGGACCGCGCCAGGCTGGCCGGCCTGCGCGGCGCGGTCGGCGCGGCGGCCGGGTACTTCAGCAATTGGTATCTCATCGCACAGAACCAGTCCTACTTCGCCAGGTTCGCCCCGCCTGCGCCGTTTGACCACCTGTGGTCGCTGGCGGTGGAGGAGCAGTTCTACCTCCTGTGGCCGTTGCTGCTGATCGCGGGCCTGATCTTGCTGCGCAGGCGGGGAGCAGCCACCGCGTGGCTGATCCTGCCGGCGACCGCCCTGGCGGCCGCCTCCGCGCTCGCGATGGTGAGCCTCTACCAGCCGGGCATGGACCCGACCCGGGTGTACGAGGGCACCGACACCCGCGCCTGCGGCCTGCTGATCGGCGCCGTGCTCGCGCTGGCCTGGCCGAGCCCGGGCCGGCGGGGCGCGCACAGCGCGCCGAGCCGGCGGGCCCGCGTGCTGCTCGACCTGGCCGGCGCGGCCGGCCTGGCCGGCATCGGCGTGATGATCTGGCGGGTCGGCGAGTACTCGCCGTTCGGCTACCGCGGCGGACTCGTGCTGTTGTCGGTCGCCACGGCGGCGGTCGTGGCCGCGACCGCGTACCCGGGCAGTCTCGTCGGCCTGGCGCTCGGCTGGCGCCCGCTGCGCTGGATCGGGGTCCGCTCCTACGGCATCTACCTCTGGCACTACCCGGTCATCGTGATGACCTCGCAGGCCAACGTCAAGCCCAGCCTGCCGCTGGCCGGACTTCAGATCACGGCGTCCATCCTGCTCGCGGCGCTGTCGTGGGAGTTCGTCGAGGAGCCGATCCGCCACGGCGCGATCGGGCGGACCTGGAAGCGCGTCCGTGCCGCCGGCTGGCGGCCCGGGCTCGGCCACGTCAGCCCGGGACGCATGGCCGCCGCCGCCGGGACGATCGGCGTGCTGGCCGTTGCGGGCGCCGGGCTTTCCGGAGCCGTGCAGGCCAGGGCCGGCTCGCGGGTCGGGTCCGTGATCTCGGAGGGCTCGCTGCAAGTCCCGGTCACCAAGACGGTCGTCAGGGCACCGCACACGCGGCCCAGCCCGGGCCCGACCCGGTCACCGGGCGCCGGCACACCGGGCGCCGGCCCGCCGGCCGCCGGCCCGCCGCGCACGTCCTGCCGCGCGGTCGCGCACATCGGCGACTCGACCTCCGACGGCCTGGTCTCGCCCAGCTACCTGCCCAAGCCGGGCGAGCGGATCGCCGCCCGATACGAAGATGTCGGGGTGCGCTCGGCCGTGACCGACATCTCGGGCGCGCGGTCGGTCGTCGAGGTCCTGCCCGGGCAGGTCAACGGCTACGACGCGGCCAGGAACATGACCAGGAACGGGTTCACGGGCTGCTGGGTGATCGCGCTGGGGACGAACGACACGGCCGACGTGGCGGCGGGGTCCAACGTCGGCCTGACGACCAGGATCAGCCGCATGATGAAGGCAGCGCACGGCGAGCCCGTGCTGTGGGTGAACGTCAAGTCCCTGCTCTCGAGCGGCCCGTACGCCGAGGCCAACATGCTCCGCTGGGACCGCGCGCTGGTCAGCGCTTGCGCGCGGTATCCGAACATGCGGGTTTACAACTGGGCCGCCGAAGTGCGCACCAAGTGGTACATATCCGACGGTATCCACTTTACCTCGATCGGCTACAAGCACCGCGCCAAGATGATCGCCGACGCGCTGGCCAGGGCTTTCCCGCAGCAGGGCCAGAGCAGCGGCTGCCTGGTGACCAGCTAGCCCGCGGCAGTG
>DASPZH010000271.1:0-1737 GCA_035636335.1 Streptosporangiaceae bacterium | reverse complement strand
GTTCGCGGCCTACGTGGTCATCTTCGGCGCGGTCGCGTGGGTGCGGATCCGGCGGGCCGACATCACCTGCTGAGACGCGACGACAGCGTTCCGCGGCGGCGTTCCGCGATAGCGTTTTGAGCCATGCCCCCCGAGCCAGTCAACGACGTCGCCGGCCTGCTCGCCATGGCGGTGGCCGGGATCGGCGGAGCGGAGCGACCAGGCCAGGTCACAATGGCGCTTGCCGTCCAGAACGCGATCGACAGCGGCGAGCACCTGGCGGTCCAGGCGGGCACCGGGACCGGGAAGTCGCTGGCCTACCTGGTGCCGGCCGTCCGGCAGGCGGTCGGCCAGGACGCGACCGTGGTCGTGTCGACGGCGACGATCGCCTTGCAGCGGCAGCTTATCGACCGGGACCTGCCGCGCCTGGCCGGTGCGGTCGCGCCCGCGCTCGGCCGGGAGCCGGTGTTCGCGATTCTCAAGGGCCGCAGGAACTACCTGTGCCTGCAGCGGCTGCGCGGCGGCCCGGCCGAAGATGAGGGCCAGGCGCTGTTCGACCCCGCTGCGGTCTCGGCGGTCGGCCGCCAGGTGCAGCGGCTGCACGAGTGGGCGGCCACGACGAAGACCGGTGACCGGGACGAGCTCGTGCCGGGCGTCGGCGAGCAGGCCTGGCGCCAGGTGTCGGTCAGCGCCCGCGAGTGCGTCGGCGTGCAGCGTTGCCCGTTCGGCGGGCAGTGCTTCGCCGAGCTGGCCAGGGACGAGGCGGGCCGGGCCGACATCGTGGTGACCAACCATGCGCTGCTGGCGATCGACGCGCTCGAGGACTACGACATCTTCCCCGAGCACGACGTCGTGATCATCGACGAGGCGCACGACCTGGTCGACCGGGTCACCTCGGTCGCCTCCGCCGAGCTGTCCGCCGCCGGGGTGGAGACCGCGGCACGGCGTTGCGGCCGCATGATCGAGGAGAAGGCGGTCGTCAGGCTGCGCGACGCCGGCCTCGGCGCCGAGCGGGTGCTCGCCGAGATCCCGGCCGGCCGGATGGACGTGCTGGACGAGGCGCTGGCGACCGCGCTCGAGGCGGTCAGGGACGCCGCGGCGGGCTGCGCCGCGGAGTTCCGCACGACGGCCAGGAACGCCGAGGAGGAACCGGACCGGCTCGCCGCGCGCCGGGCGGCGCTGGCCGCGATCGGTGAGGTCGGCGACACCGCCGAGCGGCTACTCGGCGCGTTCGGGCCCGGCATCGCCGACCGGGCCGACGTGGTATGGATGGACCGCCCGGCCGGCGACGAGTCGGCCAGGCCGCCGACGTTGCGGGTCGCGCCGCTGCGGGTGGGCGGGCTGCTGGCAAGCCGGCTGTTCGGCCGCAGGACGGTCGTGCTGACGTCGGCGACGCTGGCGCTCGGCAGGTCGTTCGAGCCCCTCGCCAGCCAGTGGGGCCTGCCCGGCCAGGCCGGGGCGGCCGGTCAGTCCGAGAGAGCCGGCGAGTCCTCCGAGGCGCATTCACTGGACTGGTCGGGGATCGACGTGGGGTCTCCGTTCGACCATCCGCGCAGCGGAATCCTGTACGTTGCCGGGCACCTTCCGCGGCCGGGGCGTGACGGCCTCGCCGCGCCTTACCTGGACGAGATCTGCGAGCTGGTCGAGGCGGCCGGGGGGCGCACGCTCGGCCTGTTCTCGTCGATGCGGGCGGCCAGGCAGGCGGCCGACGAGCTGCGGGGGCGGATCGCGTTCCCGCTGCTCTGCCAGGGCGACGAC
>DASPZH010000270.1:0-3946 GCA_035636335.1 Streptosporangiaceae bacterium | reverse complement strand
CGGCGACGGCGCGGCGGTGTTCCTGGCCATCGACCACGTGGTCGAGGCCGGCCACGATCCGCGCCGGTTCGCCATGGACCTGCTTGACCGGCTCCGCGACCTGATCGTGCTGGCCGCGGTGCCCGACGCCGCGAAGTCGGGCCTGCTTGACGGGCCCGAGGACCGGCTCGACCGGATGCGCGAGCAGGCAACCGGGTTCGGCCAGGAGCGGCTCGCCAGGGCCGCGGAAACGATCAGCGCCGGGCTGGTCGATATGCGCGGCGCCACCTCACCCCGCCTGCTGCTCGAGCTGATGTGCGCGCAGGTCCTGCTGCCGGCCGGCTCGGCTCATTCCGGGCCCGCCTCCGCGGTCCAGGGGCCGGACCGGTACGCCGCGTCTGGTTCGGCCGGTTCGGCCGGTTCGGCCGGTTCGGCCGGGTCATCCGGCGTCGGCGACCTCGCGGCCAGGGTCGAACGGCTCGAGCGGCAGCTAGCCGCCAGGCCGGCGACCGATCCGGCGGTCGCCGCCGACACCAGCGGACGGCAGGCAGCAGTCCGGCAGCGTGAGACTGCCGGCGCGCCACCCGGCCAGCCGGACTCCCGGGGCCGCGACGTTGCCGGTCAGCGGGGAGCAGGCGCGCGGCCCGGCGCTGGCCCTGGGTCAGAAAGAGATCCGGCGGGAGCCGGCACCCGGCCGGGCGTCGGCGCTTCCGGCGCCCGCCCGGCGCCCGCTGCGGGACAGGCCGGCCCGGCCGTGGACGCCGCGGAACTGCGGAACCGGTGGCCCGAGATACTCGATGCGGTTCGTGACGTGCGCAAGACCGCCTGGATCCTGCTCAGCAACTACGCGAGCATCTATGCGGTCGAAGGCAACGTCCTGACCATGGCCTTCGACAGCGAAGGCAATGCCAAGGGCTTCGCGAGCAGCGGCAGTGACGGCTACCTGGCCGACGTGCTGCACGCGATGTTCGGCGTTCGGCTACAGGTCAGGGCGGTCGTACAGCCGGCTGCGGCCGGCGGCGCGGCCCGGGCCCCTGCCCGCGGCGGTCCGGCGAGCGGCGGTCCGGCGAGCGGCGGCGGGGCCGAGTCGGGCGGCTCAGCCGCCAGTGACCGGGACGAGCCGGGCGGCGCGGCCTCCGGTTCCGGCGGAGTTCGCGGGAACCCGGGTGGCGCCGGGGCCGGCGGCGCGCCCGGTTCGGCTAGCGCGGACGGCCGCGGCGACGACGGCGAAGAGCCTGGCCGGCGCCGGGGTGCCGGGCAGTCGGCCGGCACCAGCCGTGGCCTCGGCGGGGCGTCGGCGGTCGGCCAGACCGCCCGCGGTCCGGCCAGCCAAGAGTCGGCGGCCGGCCAGACGGCCCCCGGTTCGGCCGGCCAAGCGTCGGCGGCCGGCCAGCCCGACCGCGGTGCCGCGGGCCGGTCATCGGCCGGCCGCCCAGGATCTGCCGGCGGGTCTACCGCACGACCCGCGGGCGCGCGGCCCGGCCGGCCGGCCAGGTCCGACCTTGCCGATGATCCCCGGCCGCACACCGACGCGACGCCGGGCGGAACGGCCAATGACCTGACCGGGACCGACCTGATCATGCGCGAGCTCGGCGGCCACGTGATCGAGGAAATCACCGAGGCGTAGAACGCGCGCCCGGGGCACCGCCGGCGTGCCGCGGCAGCCGGCAAGCCGTAGGCTCGGGATAGCCGTGAGTCAACGAAACGGCGCCCGTGCTCCCGGCAACCCGAGGCCGGCCGGCACCCGGCCATGCGAGAAAGCAGGTGAACCGGCGTGGAACCCGGCGAGCAGCTCGACCTACAGCAGATCTTTGCCGCCGCCGCTCAGGTGCAGAGCCAGCTCGTGAGCGCACAGCAGCAGCTTGCCGAGACCGAGATCGAGGGCAGCGCGGGCGGCGGGCTCGTGAAGGTGACCATCAACGGGCAGGGCGAGATCGTCGACCTGCACATCGCGAGCGCGGCCATCGAGCCAGGCGATCCCGCCGAGACCGCGTCGACGGTGGCCGACCTGGTGCTCGCCGCCTGCCACGACGCCTATCGCGAGCTGAGCGATGTTCAGGTCGAGATGATGGGCCCGCTGGCGGGTGGCTTCGGGGGCGAAGGTGGAAGCGAGGGCGGGCTGCCGGGTCTGCCAGGCTTCCCTGGCTTGCCCGGGCTGCCGGGGCAGCCCGGGCCGCCGCCGCTGCCCGGTACGCCGCCGGGGTCGCCGCAGGCGGACGACGAGCCCGGTTCGGGCGAGCCCGGAGCGGACGGACCCGGAGCGGACGGACCCGGCGCGGGCGGACACTGAGGTGTACGAGGGAGTCGTCCAGGACCTGATCGACGAGCTTGGCCAGCTTCCCGGTATCGGCCCGAAGGGCGCGCAGCGGATCGCGTTTCACCTGCTGACGGTCGGCGCGGAGGATGTGCGCCGCCTCGCGGCGACCCTGATCGAGGTAACCGAGAAGGTGAAGTTCTGCCGCACCTGCGGCAACGTCGCCGAGAATGACGAGTGCAGGATCTGCCTGGACGTGCGCAGGGACCCGTCGGTGATCTGCGTGGTAGAGGAGCCTAAGGACGTGGCGGCGATCGAGAAGATCCGCGAGTTCCGCGGCCGGTATCACGTGCTCGGCGGCGCGATCAGCCCGATGGACGGCGTCGGACCCGAGGACCTGAGGATCTCCGAGCTGATGGCCAGGCTCGCCGACGGGGAGATCAGCGAGCTGATCCTGGCCACCGACCCGAATCTCGAGGGCGAGGCCACCGCGACGTACCTGGCCCGGCTGATGAAGCCGCTCGGCCTGAGGGTCACCAGGCCGGCCAGCGGGCTGCCCGTCGGAGGCGACCTGGAGTATGCCGACGAGGTGACGCTGGGACGGGCGTTCGAGGGACGGCGGACGCTCGATGTCTGAGCCGTGGCGGACGCTCGCGGACCGGATCGCCGCGCATGCGCGTGACTTCCTCGACGCACTCGCCGCGCTGGGGCGCGGCGAGGGGAGCGACGAAATCGTTCCGCTGCTGCTGCTCGAGGTGGCGCAGGTGATGCTGGCCGGGGCGCAACTCGGCGCGAGCAAGGACGTGATCCCGCCGGGCAACGCCGAGCCCGACGTGGGCGCCGACCCCGACCTCGACGCGCTCAGGGCCGGCCTGGCCGAGCGGCTGGAAGCGTGCGACGAGTACGCCGAACTGTTCGACCCGTACCGGGACACCAAGCCGACGGCGTTCAGGCTCTCCGACGACCTCGCCGCCGTGGCCGCGGCCCTGATCCACGGCATGCGGCACTACGAGGCGGACCGCCCGGCGGAGGCGTTGTGGTGGTGGCAGTACTCCTACGTGAACGAGTGGGGCACGCACGGCGGTGCCGCGCTGCGCGCGCTGCATGCCGTGGTGGCGCACGCGAGGCTCGACGTCTCCGACGAAGAGATACCTTCCTGACCACAGCTCGGGAAACGCTCCGTTGAAGCATAGGTAGACTCGGGTCCCGCTGATCAAGCCATGCAGTCTCGCTTACCGATGTATCGAATGCCGATATAGTAACGGACATGGGAAACCTCGCGAGGAGCGGCGCGCCGTGAACCTGATCGTGCAGAAGTACGGCGGCTCCTCACTTGCGGACGCGGACGGGATCAAGCGGGTCGCCCAGCGGATCGTGGCCACCCGCAAGGCCGGGCACAGCGTGGTCGTCGTGGTATCCGCCATGGGCGACGCCACCGACGAACTGCGTGATCTTGCCAAGCAGGTCAGCCCGCTGCCGCCCGGGCGCGAGCTCGACATGCTGCTGACGGCGGGCGAGCGGATCTCGATGGCGCTCGTGGCGATGGCAATCGCCAACCTCGGCTTCGAGGCCCGGTCCTTCACCGGCTCGCAGGCGGGAGTGATCACCGACTCGGCGCACGGCAAGGCGCGGATCATCGACATCACTCCTGGCCGGATCTCCGGCGCGCTCGCTGACGGCGCGATTCCCGTCGTGGCGGGCTTTCAGGGCGTC
>DASPZH010000269.1:0-10511 GCA_035636335.1 Streptosporangiaceae bacterium | reverse complement strand
GGTTCGACGTCACCCCCCGGACGTGGAAGTCCTTCGCGAGCTTGGCCAGGTTGCCGGTGGACAGCCGCTCCCGGCTGATGTCGTCGAGCCAGATCGCCACGTCCTCGGCGGTGAGCCTGCCGAGAACGTCCCGCTGCTCCTGCTGTGCGGTCATCGCTACTCCTTCCTGGCCGCTGTGTTGGCCTGGGGGGACGACCCCCCGGAACCCCCCGCGGTGCCGGCCCGGGGGGACGACCCCCCGGAACCCCCCGCGGTGCCGGCCCGGCTCATGCTGAGCCGCGCCGCCTGCGCTACATGATCTGGGGTGAGCCCGAACTCTGTGTAGAGCGTCTCGTAGGCGGCGGAGGCCCCGAAGTGCTCCAGGCTGATCATCTCGCCGGCGTCGCCGACGACGCCCCGCCACCCGAGGCCGATCCCGGCCTCGACGCTGACCCTGGCCGCGATCGCTGGCGGGAGCACCTCGTCGCGGTAGGCCTGGTCCTGTTCGGTGAACCACTCCAGGCACGGCATCGACACCACCCTGGCCGCGATGCCGTCCCGCCACAACGCCTCGCGCGCCGCCAGCGCGATGTGCACCTCGCTGCCCGTCCCGATCAGGATCACCTGCGGACTCGCCTCCGGCGCCTCGGCGAGCACATACCCGCCGCGCGCGGCTCCTTCCGCGCTCGCCGCCGCGGCGCGGTCGATGACCGGCAGCTTCTGCCTGGTCAGGCACAGCCCGGCGGGCCGGTCGGCGTGCTCGAGTATGGTGTGCCACGCCACCGCGGTCTCGTTCGCGTCGGCGGGCCGCACGACGTCGAGGCCCGGGATCGCGCGCAGCGCCCAGAGGTGCTCGACCGGCTGGTGCGTCGGGCCGTCCTCGCCGAGCCCGATCGAGTCGTGCGTCCAGACGAATGTGACCGGGATCCCCATCAGCGCCGCCATCCGGACCGCGGGCCGCATGTAGTCGCTGAAGACCAGGAACGTGCCGCCGTACGGCCTGGTGAGCCCGTGCAGGGTGATCCCGTTGAGTATGCCGCCCATGCCGAACTCCCTGATCCCGAAGTGCAGCGTCCGGCCGTACGGGTTACCGGGGTAGATGGCGGTCTGATGTTCCGGCGGGATGAACGACGGCTCGCCGGCCATCGTCGTGTCGTTGCTCCCGGCCAGGTCGGCGGACCCGCCCCAGAGCTCGGGGAGTACCGGGGCGAGTGCGTTGAGAACCTTGCCCGATGCCGTTCTCGTGGCCATCGGCCCGTCGCCGGCGGAGAAGGCGGGCAGCGCCGCGGTCCAGCCGGCCGGGAGCGCGCGCGCCGCGAGGCGGTCGAGCAGCGCGCGGCGCGACGGGCTGGCCTCGGCCCACCTGGCGAAGCTCTCTTCCCAGCCCGCCCTGGCCATCTTGCCGCGGTCCGCGACCTCGCGGGCGCGGGCCACCGCCTCGTCCTCGGCCGGGAACGTCACGGCCGGGTCGAAGCCGAGTATCTCCTTGGTCGCCGCGACCTCGGGCGCGCCGAGCGCGGAGCCGTGCGCCGAGCCGGTGTTCTGCTTGTTCGGCGCCGGCCAGCCGATGATCGTGGACAGCATGATCATCGACGGCGCGTCGGTGTGGTCCCTGGCGGCGAGGAGCGCGTCGTACAGCGCTTCGGTGTCCTCGTGGTAACCGTCCGGCCTGCGCCATCTCACCCGCTGGGTGTGCCAGCCGTAGGCCGCGTACCTGGCCAGGACGTCCTCGGACTTGGCGATGTTGGTGTCGTCCTCGATGGAGATCTGGTTGTCGTCGTACAGCAGCACCAGGTTGCCGAGCTGCTGGTGGGCGGCGAGGGAGGAGACCTCGTGGCTGACCCCCTCCTCGATGTCGCCGTCGGAGGCGAACACGTAGATGTGGTGGTCGAACGGGCTCTGCCCGGGCGGCGCGTCGGGGTCGAGGAGCCCGCGCTCGCGCCGTGCCGCCATCGCCATCCCGACCGCGTTGGCCAGGCCCTGGCCCAGCGGGCCGGTAGTCGTCTCCACGCCCGGGGTCAGCCCGCGCTCGGGGTGCCCGGGGGTAATGCTGCCCCAGGTGCGCAGGGCCTTCAGGTCGTCCAGAGTGAGCCCGTAGCCGGACAGGTAGAGCTGGATGTACAGGGTCAGGCTGGAGTGGCCGCAGGACAAGACGAACCGGTCCCGCCCCAGCCAGCCCGGGTCGGCCGGGTCGTGCCTCATCACCCGCTGGAAGAGCAGGTAGGCGGCCGGCGCAAGGCTCATCGCGGTGCCGGGGTGGCCCGACCCAGCCTGCTGGACCGCGTCCATCGCGAGCACCCGGATGAGGTCCACCGCCCGCTCGTCAGTCCCAGTCCACTCCAATTCGCGGCTCACGCCCACGCCCTCTTTCTCCGCTCGCGTCATCCAACCCCGACCCTATCGCCCGCTTCGCTCGCGCCTGCGCCGGCCGAACCCCACTTACTGCATGTTCCGTGGCCGCAAAAGCCGCAATTCCGGCGCCAAATTGAACCGAACGCACACCAAGTCAGTCTGGCTCGCCCCGCTGTCGGTGGGGTGGGGCAAAGTGAGGGCGTGGGACACGACCGACTGGCTGAGTCGCCGCGGTTAGCGGGAGTCGTCACGACGGCGGAACTCCGCCGCGACGGCATCACCGATACCCGGATCCGGGCGTTGGTCAAGCGAGGCGAACTCCTACCCCTCGATCGTGGCGTATACGCCAGGACCGGCTCGGCCGGGAGGTGCGACGAGCGGACCCTTCGGCTCGTGTCGGCGCTGGCGGTTGTCGGGGCAGACGCGGTCGGGAGTCACGCCGACGCCGCGCTTATCCATGGCCTGGCGCTGCTCGAACGCCCGCCGGCCAGTGTGTCGGTAGTAACCCGGCCCCGAGATGCCGCTGGTGGCTGGTCCCGGCGACCGAGCATACGAGTTCACACGTCCACGCTGCCTCCCGGTCACGTCACGGTCCGCGGCGGCGTGCCGGTCACCTCGGTGGCGAGGACCGTGGTCGATCTCGCGAGGACCTCGCCATTCAGGTCGGGTGTGGTGAGCGCGGACTCAGCGCTGTATCGCGGGAAGGTGTCCAAGGCTGAACTGGAGGCCGTGACCGCGGCGTGTTCCAGGTGGCCGGGGATCGGCCGGGCGCGGGGGGTGGTGGAGTTCAGCGACGGCCGGTCGGAGTCCCCGTTCGAGTCGATCTCGCGGGTGGCCTTCCGCGACGGCGGGCTTCCGCCGCCCGAACTCCAGGTCTGGGTCGGCGGCGACGGCGGCCCGGCCGGCCGGGTGGACTTCCTGTGGCGCGAGCGCCGCACGGTTGCCGAGGCCGACGGGGCGCTCAAGTACGCCGACCCTGACCGGGCCCGCCGGCAGCTACGCCGCGACGCCGACCTGCGCGAGGCCGGGTTCGAGGTCGTGCACTTCGGCTGGGCCGAGCTGACGATGACTCCCGGCCAGGTCATCCGGGCGATCACGGCGGCCTTCGCGCGAGCGGAGACCCTGCGCCGGGCCGGCTGACCGCCAGCCGGGCAGCTAGCCGGGCAGCTAGCCGGGCAGCGCAGCCTCGCCCGGGGCTGGCGGCGCCTCCACCTGGCCACGGTCGCGCAGCGCGAAGGTCAGCCTGAGGATGACGATCCAGATCAGCGCGGTGTTGGCGACGTGCACCCAGACCAAGCCGGCGGGCAGCCCGGCAAAGAGCTGCGCGTAGCCGATCACCCCTTGCAGGCCCACCAGACCGAGCGCCACCCAGCCCAGCCGGATGGCGCGAGCGGGAGCCTGCGTCAGCACCAGGCACAGCACTAGCACCACCGTCAGGGTCCCCAGCACCCAGCCGATGTCGGCGTGAAGCTGAGTGACCGCCGTGAGCGAGGCGAAGTGGTAGCGCGGCACCGCGCCGGCCCCGGCGAGCGGCCCGGTCCCGGTCACCAGCGTCCCGGCCACCATCATGGCCGACGCGACGACGACGAGCCCGACCGCCACCAGCCGGACCAGCGGCTGGACCAACGGCGTAGCCGGGCCGGTTCCCTCGGCGCACCGCACGTGCAGCGCCACGGCGGCGGCCAGCACCGGCAGCGTCGCCAGGTAGTGCAGCGACACCCAGAACGGCGACAGCTTGGTCAGCACGACGATCCCGCCGATGATCGCCTGCGCGGCGATGCCGGCCGGCTGCGCGGAGGCGAGCCAGACCAGGTCCCGCCGCCGCTGCCGGTTGGGCCGGAACCGCCAGGCCGCGACGAAGACCGCGATGGCGATAACGAAAATCACCGCGGTGACCATGCGGTTGCCGAACTCGATCCACCGGTGGATCAGCGGGTCGCCGCTCGCCCCCGAAGCGACCAGGCTGGTGGCCGTGCACCGGGGCCAGTCCGTGCAGCCCAGGCCCGACTGGCTCAGCCGGACGGCCGCGCCGGTCGGGATGATGGCCAGCGACGCGAGCACGCCGGCGAACGCGAACCGGCGCATCGCCAGCGGTGACGGGCTGAGCGCCGCTCCCGCCCACTGCCTGGCCAGGTCAGGCCAGGACCGGAGGGCGCGGCCGGCGGGCAGCGGTGCCCGGTCGGGCGCGGGCGCGGATGCTGGCTGTGCGGACACGGGACCTATGGTATTGCGGCACGGCTCGCCTGGCGGCCCGGCCGGCTCACGCCTGCGGCGCGGCGACGGCGCCGCCGAGCGCGGCACCGGCGCTCGCGACGATCACGCAGCCGATCGCGATCCACTGCGGAGCCGACAGCGCCTGGCTCAGGAGCACCACGCCGACGAGCGCGGCCACGGCGGGTTCCAGGCTCATCCAGATGCCGAATACCCTCGGCGGCACTCGCCGCAGCGTCTCGAGCTCGAACCGGTACGGGATCACCGAGGACAGCATGCCGATCGCCAGGCCGGCCCCGAGTACGGCGGGCAGCAGCAGCGTGCGCCCCGCGCTGATCACGGCGGCGGGCGCCACCACGACCGACGCGATCACCATCGCGACGACCAGCCCGGAGCCGCCGCTGAACCGCCTGCCCGTGGCCGAGGCCAGCAGGATGTAGCAGGCCCAGCCCGCCGCCGCGGTCATCGCGAAGAGCACGCCGGCCAGCACGGAGCCGTGCCCGTGCCCGGCCTGGCCGCCGAAACTGGCCGCGCTGACGCCTGCCGTGCCGAGCAGCGTCACCCCGGTCGCGGCGAGTACCACCCACGCCACGTCGATCAGGCGCCGCGACGTCGCCACCGCGACGGCCAGCGGGCCGAGGAACTCGATCGTCACCGCGATGCCCAGCGGGATCCGCGAGAAGGCCTGGTAGATCGAGAAATTCATGATCCCGAGCGTGACGCCGAACGCGACGACCACCGCGGCGTCCCGCCACGCCCGGTCGGCGAGAACGGAGCGGACCGCCCTGATCGCCGGCCTCGCGCCGAACCCGGCTAGCAGCAGCGTCGCCGCCCACAGCCGCAGGCCGGTCAGCCCCGCGGCCGAGACCGTGCCGAACATCCTGGCCGCCAGGCCGGCGCCGACCTGCACGCTCAGGATCCCGGTGCCGAGCAGCAACGGCGGGGGCACCTTGCCGAGCAGGTCCGTCCCGGCACTCGCCGACGCCGGCGCCGGCGGGGCCGGCCGGGCCGGCGCCCTGGGTTCCGAGGCGGATGGCACCGCTACTCCCAGCGGAAGAACCGGGCCGCCACGCCGACGCCGACGACCGCCCAGGCCGCGAGCACGACCAGGTCCCTGACCGGCAGGCCGGCGCCGTACCGCAGGACCGAGCGCAGGCCGTCGGACATCGCGCCGGACGGCAGCAGCCGCAGCGCGGGCCTGACCGCGGCCGGGAACTTGGCCAGCGGGAACACCACGCCGCCGGCGCCCAGCAGCAACAGGTAGGCCAGGTTGGCGGCGGCCAGCGTGGCCTCGGCCCGGAGCGTGCCGGCCATCAGCATGGCCAGCCCGCTGAACGCCGCGCTGCCGACGACCAGCACAAGCAGCGCCGACGTCACGCTGACGGCGGAGACCACCGGATGCCAGCCGAGCAGCGCGCTGACCACGACGATGAGGACGACCTGGCCGGCCTCCACGGTCAGCACGGACAGCGCCTTCGCCGCGATCAGGCCACCGCGCGACAGCGGGGTCGCGCCGAGTCGCTTCAGCACCCCGTACCGCCGCTCGAACCCGGTGCCGATGGCCAGGCTGGTGAACGAGGTAGACAGCACGGCGAGGGCCAGAATGCCTGGCGCGACGAAACCGATCCTGCTGCCCCGGCCCATGCTGATCACTGCCTCCGAGCTGAACACCACCAGCAGCAGCACGGGGATGATCAGGGTCAGCAGAAGCTGCTCGCCGTTGCGGAGCAGGCTGCGCAGCTCCAGGCCGGCCTGGGCAGCGACCATCTTGGGCAGGGGCGCGGCGCCGGGCGCGGGGGCGGGCCAGGTCACCTCGGTCACGGTCGCAGCTCCCGTCCGGTGAGCTCGAGGAAGACGTCTTCCAGCGTCCGGCTCTCGATCCGCAGGTTCCTGGCCAGCACGCCCTGCTCCGCGCACCAGGCCGTGACCGTCGCCACGACCTGCGGGTCCACGCCCGACGGCAGCTCGACCAGGTAGGCGCCTGCCGGGGACTCCTTCACCATCGCGCCCGGCGGCAGCGCGCCGGCCAGCCCGGTGGTGTCCAGTCCGGGTTCGGCGCGGAACCGAAGCTGTCCCTGGCTCCCGGTCAGCTCGGCCGACGTTCCCTGGATCACCAGCGCGCCGTAGTCGACGATCACCACCCGGTCGGCGAGCCGCTCGGCCTCCTCCAGGTAGTGCGTGGTCAGGATCACCGTGCTGCCGGAGGCGCGCAGGGCGGTCACCAGGTCCCAGGTCGCGTGCCTGGCCTGCGGGTCGAGGCCGGCGGTGGGCTCGTCGAGGAAGAGCAACTCGGGGCGGCCAATGATGGCGGCAGCCAGCGACAGCCGCTGCTGCTGGCCGCCCGACAGGCGCCGGAACGGGGTGCCCGCCGACTCGGTCAGGCCGAGCCGGTCGAGCAGCACGGCCGGGCCGATCGGGTTGGCGTAGAAGCTGGCCAGCACGCGCAGGTAGTCGGCCGCCCGCGCCGTCGTCGGGATGCCTCCCGACTGAAGCATGACGCCGATCCTCGGGCGCAGCCGCTTCGCGTCCCGGACCGGGTCGAGCCCGAGCACCCGCACGGTGCCGGCGTCGGCGCGCCGGTATCCCTCGCAGACCTCGATGGTCGTGGTCTTGCCCGCACCGTTCGGCCCGAGCACGGCAGTGACCTGGCCGCGTTCTGCCCGCATGGACAGCCCGGCGACCGCGGTGGTCCGCCCGTAGTTCTTGACCAGGTCGCTGATCTCGACGGCCGGCACTTCGCTCACGCAGGCGAGTCTAGAGGTCAGCGCTAGCGGCCAGTGCTAGCGGCCAGTGCTAGCGGCCGGGGCAGGCACCGAGATGAACGGTGAGCCGGCGAGCGCGGCCCGGCACCCGGACGTGGACTGGTACGCAGCGCGGACCGCGCACCAGGAAGCCGCCGTAGTAGTCGGTGATCTTATGCGACGGGAAGAACTCCTGGTCGGGCCGGCACGCGACGAACGTGACGCCGGACTCGCCGCTCCGCATCGTGTACCTGGTGCCCGGGTTGAGCGAATCCCGTGGTCCGTACAGGAAGCGCAAGTCGCGACGCCAGCCGGGCGCGACCCTGACCACCACGACGGAGCCCGGTGTGACCTTGTCGAGCACGGCGATCGCGACGTAGAGGCTGATCGTGTTGCGGCGGACGGCGCCATCCCGGCGGCCGCCGTTGAGGAACAACAACGGCCCGACCCGGGTCAGCGGGAAGCTCTTCCAGTGTCTGCCGAGCGCGCCCGCGTTGGCTCCGCCGCCGCAGCCGCTGAGCACCGTTCCAGGCGCCGCGACCGGCTGCCTGGCCGGTCGGCTGGGAGAGGACAGGACAGGTGAGCCGACCCCGCCGCGGGTTCCGTCGTGCAGCCCGCCGTGCAGCCCGCCGGTCAGCGACGATACCGCCAGCACGGCGACGGCCAGTACGGCGACCAGGCTCGCGCCTACCCTCATCCGATGCCGCCGGTGCCTTCGCAGCACGGCGTCAAGCAGTCCGGGCGGCGCCGGTTCGGTCGCGGCGCGCAGCGCCGCGCGCAACCTCCGCTCCATATCGGTCATCTCGGTCCCGTACCTTTCCGCCGGTCTCCAGGCTCCGGCCGATCCCCCGGGGCCCGCTCGCCGTCTTCGGTCACGGCGCGCAGCCTGGCCAGCGCGCGTGAAGTCTGGCTCTTCACCGTTCCCTCCGTGCAGCCGAGCACCGCCGAGGTCTGCGCCTCCGACAGGTCTTCCAGGTAGCGCAGCACGATCACGGCGCGCTGGCGCACCGGCAGCATCGCCAGCGCGCGCAGCAGTACGTCCCGGTCGGCCAGGACCGCCGCCTGATCGGCGACCGCGAGGCGGGCGTCGAGCGACCGCACCGGCACTTCCGGCTTGCGGCCCAGCCGACGCCAGCGGTCGACCGAGGCGTTGACCAGCATCCTTCGCACATACGGTTCGGGGTCGCCGTCTCGGCAGATGCGCGCCCACCGCCGGTACGCCCGCTCGAGCACACCCTGCAGCAGATCCTCGGCCTCGGCGCGATGGTGACCGCAGATCAGCAGCGCCATCGTGAAGAGCCTGGTCGACGAGGCGGCCACGAAGTCTTCGAACGGCATGCTCACGGCCGTCTCGGCACGGTCAGCCGCCTGGGGCACGCTGGCCGCTGCGTGCTGCGGACCCGTCACAACTAGATGCACGATGACGCGCCTGAAAAGGTTGCCGCGGCCGCGAAGAAATGCCGCCCGCGGACATGTTGCCGACCGCGCGGAAAGACTCGGGCGGTCTGCGAACGGGGCTGCCTGGACGCGAGTGCCTGCGGGCCCAGCCGCGGATCAGGGCCTGCCAGGCTGCGACGGGCGCAGCCGCGCGAATATGGGCTCCTGGCCCTGCGCCCGCTGGCCCTGCACCCGCTGGCCCTGCACCCGCTGGCCCTGCACCCGCCCGCCCGGCGTACCGCACCGCTGCGCGATCCGTGCGGCCGCGTCGGGCAGGAATGGCTCGAGCTGGCCGGCCAGGTCCCGGCAGGTGCCGACCAGGCCGGACAGCGCCGCGTCCAGGTGCTGTCCGGCCCGCCGGTCGCCATTCCGCTCGGCGGCGGCGAGCCGCCACGGCTCGGTCTGGCTGATGTAGCGGTTCGCCTCCGTCGCGACCGCCCAGACCGCCGCCGTGGCCTGCCGGAAGTCGCCGACCTCCAGCGCCGCGTCGGTCAGCGCGGGAGCGCGGCGGCGGGCGTCGGCCAGGGCATCCGCCCCCGGGGCCGGCCCGTGGCCGGCCGGCACCAGCCCGCCGCGATACCGGCCGACCATCGCGAGTACCCGGTTGACCAGGTTGCCGATGCCGTTGACCAGCTCGTCGTTCACGCGTGAAACCAGCCGCTCGCGGGTGAAGTCGGTGTCGCCGATCCTCGGCACGTCGCGCAGCAGCCACCACCGGAGCGCGTCGGTGCCGTAGTCGGCCGCCAGCGCCGCCGGGTCGACCGGCGTCCCGGCCGACTTGCTGATCTTCCTGCCCTCGACGGTGAGGTAGTCATGCACCAGGATCTCGGTCGGCAGCGGCAGTCCGGCCGACGCCAGGATCGCCGGCCAGTACACGGCGTGGAACCTGAGCACGCCCTTGCCGAGCACGTGGATCCGGCGGCCGGCGCCTGTCCACCACCGGTGCAGGTTCGCCTCGTCGGTGCCGTAGCCGAGCGCGGTCACGTAGTTGCCGAGCGCGTCCCACCAGACGTAGATCACCTGGCCGGGGTCGCCGGGCACGGGGATGCCCCAGCCGTGCGCGCGGGCGGTGGATCTGGACACCGAGAAGTCGGCCAGCCCGCCGGCGATGAACCCGAGCACCTCGTTTCTGCGCCCCGAGGGCTCGATCCGCAGCCGGCCGGCGGTGATCTCGTCCCGCAGCCTTCCCTCGTACCTGGACAGCCGGAAGAACCAGTTCTCCTCCGCGACGAGCTGCGGCCGGACGCCGTGCTCCGGGCACCGCCCGCCGTCCAGCTCGCTGGCGGCGTAGAAGGCCTCGCAGCCGACGCAGTACAGCCCCTCGTAGAACTTGCGGTACAGGTCGCCGGCGTCGGCGCAGGCCTGCCACAGGCGTTCCACGCCCGCCCGGTGCCGCGGGTCGCCGCTGGTCCTGATCACGTCGTCGACGCTCAGCGACAGCGGGCCGGCCAGCGCGACGAAGGCAGCGGCGTTGGCGTCCACGAAGTCCTGCACGCGGACGCCGGCCGCCTCGGCCGCGAGCACGTTCTTCAGCGAGTTGTCGTCGGTACCGGTCTGGAACCTGACCAGGTTGCCGCGGCGGCGGTAGTGCCTGGCCAGGACGTCAGCCTGGACGAACTCGAGCGCGTGGCCCAGGTGCGGCCTGGCGTTGACGTAGGGGATGCTCGTAGTGAGGTAGACGTGGCTGCGGGTCATCGGAACCTCCAGGCGGGGCTCCGATCATCCGCTCACCGGACATGAAACGAGGCCCCAGAGCAGGGCCTCGGAAATGAGCTATCCGTGCGTGTCAGC